>CAZTYA010000102.1:0-2778 GCA_964617255.1 uncultured Syntrophales bacterium | reverse complement strand
ACGTAACAGCGTGGCATGGGTATCAAAGGCTTCCCGGGGATTATTCATGGTTTTCAGAATTTTCCCCTTCCGGTACAACACCTCCTCAGTCAGGGCATCCCCCTTGAGTTCCGCAACCATTTGCGCACAGCTTAAAAGAGGCTCCCGGTAATTTTCGACCCCCCGGAAACAGACGGATGTTCTGGCTCCCGGATGACCGCTTCCCAACTCCGCTAAAAGGAGCCGCGTTCGCAGCACCTCCTTTTTATCCTTCTCTTTGTCCAGAACCATACTCAGCAGACGCACCGCCGACGGCACCTGCCCCATTGCGGCCAGGCTGCGGGCCATGGCGCGTGCCGCCGAGGCGGCGTAGCGGCTCTTCGGATAGAGGCTGTAAAAATAAGAAAATACCTGAAACGCCCTCCGGTAATTTCCGGTATTGTAAAAATGGTAACCTGTATTCAGGAAAATACCGTCCGGCAAACCGTAGAGGTCGGGCCAGCGCTGGAGGGCATTGTTGTACCACATATCGGCTGACTGCAAGCGCCCCATGCGGTAATAGGTATCGGCCAGGGCAAAGATGGCCGGGCGGGACAAGGCGCTTCCGGGGTACTTGGCGTAAAAGGTTTGCAGGGCCTCAATGGCTTCGGGATACTTCTTGTCCAGGCGCAGGATTTCCCCCATCTGATAAAGGCCTTCCTCGGCCAGGGAAGAGGCGGGATACTTACCCAGCAAATTTTTGTAGGCGTCAACGGCATCCACATAAAGCGCCATTCCCTTGTATAACTGCCCCAATCGCCAGTAGGCCAGATCGTTGCCGTTTCTGATATCGGGATATTTAAAAAGGATATTCTTATATTGATAGACGATTTCCGATAAAATTTCACTGCTGTTGCTTTCCTTTAAAAAATAATTACAGTCCGCCAGCCGTCTCTCGGCGAGTTCACGCCAAAGCGGGGCGATTTCGCGTCTCGTCATGATATCCTGGAAAATCGGCCGGGCTTTTGCGTAACGTCCCTTTTGGAAATCCTGCATCGCTCCATCGAAAAACGGCCATGAGGGGGTAACCGGCGGGGGGGGCATGGCGGGCGCGGCCGGGATCGATGGTTCCATGACCGGCGGGAACTTGATTTCCGCCAGGGGAGCAGGCTGACCGTCCGAAGCCATCATGTCTTTGGCCGCCGTCTTCTGCCCGGGTTTTGCCGTTTCTTTCACCGAACCGGCGGGGATCTGTGTCTTGGTCGGCAGGGTGTTCAGAGGCGTCTTCTTCTCTACCTTAGCCGTTAGAGCAGGCGGAACAACTTTTGTTTTGTCGGCAGGATTCAAAGGAGGTGATGACACCTTCTGGTCCAACTTTGCGAGTTTTTTCGTGGTCGACGGCGCCGCAGAAACCGGCTCCGTAAGGGTATTTGCCGATCTTTTATTCTGATCCGTAGCGGCCAAGGGCTTCTCCGGCGGTGTTGCCGTTTTATCTGTTGCCATTAATGCCGCGCTCGATGTCTTAACCTTTTTCTTTCCGGCCGTCTGAACGTTTTCTTTCTGAATGGATGCACCCGGCTCATTCTGCGCCACAGCGGAATCTTCCCCGGCCGACGCGGCGTTGGTCGATGCAATGACCTTGATCTTGTCGATCAGTCCGTCTTGTTTGAGCTTTTGCCCCTGTGCGGCTGCTTTCGCTTTTGAGGGATAAGGTCCGACCATGACAACATATTTACTTTCGGCTCCCTGTCCCTGGGTCTGGTAGAAAGCACGATAGCCCTGCTCTTTTAACCGCGCCACCTCCGAAAGGGCCATATTCTGATCTTGATAGGTAGAGAAACCGAGATAATATCCCCCGTTCTTTTCCTGTTTGTCCTGGGTTTTCGCCCAGGAAAACGGACAGTAGATCGCCTGCAGGATGATTAGGCTGAACAGCACCAGCAAGACATCGCCAAGGCGGTTGACACAGCCGGGTGAAAATAAGGGAAAAAGCGACGGGTTGCCCCCCTCAGGTATAACTGGTTTCATGATCGATTGAATGCCTTTCATGTAAATCGCAGCAACAGGATTGAATCCCCATACCTCTTGCCAAGTTCATCTCCCTGCTTTAAGAGCAATTTACGTACCAGAAACACGGGCGGATCTTTTTTCCAGGATGCCCCATCTCGTCACGCCGCTGCACGGGTCTTTTTTTGTCGATTCGTCGCAGAAGAGCCAATGATTTGACAATCACCATCCCGCAACAGTGTTCCGTTTCAGCAGAACCAGCCTTTCTCAGCCGTGCAATGCCTCCGGAGGCTTCATATTTTATAATACGCGGACGTTTTTTCCGCATTTGACACCCCGGATCATGCCAATTCGGTATCACTCTTGCAGGCATTCGATAAATCATGAATCACCGGATTCCATTTCCCAGTGGACGGTAACAGGGGCAAAACATTCACGCAAAACATGGGACATCATGAAAACACAGATGGGGCCAGACCCTAGGGGGTAGGTTAAAGGATGAAAAAGCAGAGTCAGAAAGAAGCATCGGCAAACAAAAGAGCGTTTTCACGTGTTCATACCATGCTCCCTTTCAGTTCGCGGGTTCTTTCTTCGGAAGAACGGCCTGTACCCACAGCGAAACTGTTCGGAGAACCGATTTACAGTGAACTTTCCACTTTACCCGAAATCGGCGACGCCCATCTATCCGTGTGGTTGAAGACCATCAACGCCAAACTGGATGCGGTTATGCGGATGATTGCGGTTTATCAGGGCGGCTTCGAAGCACTGCCGTCGAAACCCGTCACAATCAGCGCAAACGGCATGGATTTTCTT
>CAZTYA010000101.1:0-6811 GCA_964617255.1 uncultured Syntrophales bacterium | reverse complement strand
GACGGCTGCGGTCAGGTTTCCCGAAACCTCTCCGGTTTGCCTGCGCACTTGGCGGATTGTCTGAATACGACTATGGCGAATCATATTGAGAAAGAAACGAATTCCCTGGTATTCGATAATCTCGGCGTGGGGAGGTTTCAGGGCCAGGAGTTCGGTAGTGCTGACGCCACTCTCGGGAAGGTGGAAAATGATTTCGGGCATGGTCCGCATGGCTTCGGAGAGGCTTGTGAAAATGGGAATGTTCCTTGCGCCGGCTAAATCAACACTGGAGAACTCGCCGTTGACATCAACAATCCCTGAAAGGATCATTCCGGATTCGTCAACGATCGTATCAAATAAATACGTCCCCAATTCACCGGCGCCGACAATCATGACCTTGATCGTATCATTTTGATTCACCTGCTCTTTGTCCTCCTTACCTTTATATATATATGGAGCAACAATCCAGATGCAAATTTTATGCTTGCCCGATCATCTATATCACATACCGCGTTTAAATTCTCTTATTTGATAAGGGGTGGGGCATACTCCTTCATCTTGATGTCGACGTTTTGGTTGATCGCCGTCACAAGAAATGACGTTTGAGGCATATCGGCATATCTTTCCCCCCTGCAGGGTCTTGCCGCCGTGTTTTGCCCTGGTCAAAAGGGGAATATTTTTCCCGGTGAAGGTTTTTTGCAGATATTTGAATATTTCAACTTATTGATTTTATTAGTTATATATTTGTGATTCCCTCATGGCATGGCTCTTGCTCTTTCCTGTACAAAGAATCATTCAGGGAGACGACGATGATCCATATCGCCCCACAAAATAACGGAAAATTGACGGTCGCAGACCTGTTCGGCGGATCGGGAAAAGACAAGGCGCAGCACGCTGCCGCGGATATGTCGAATCAGGGCGCGAATCTTCTGCCGTTTGGCGTGATTTTAGCAAAAATGGCAAACCGGACCTCCCAGGGCCAGGCTGCAGTGTCAGCGGCCGCCGGCCAGAAAGCCACACAGGGGGAAGATTCGGCCGCAGGATGGGGCGTCGACATGAAGCAGCATACACCGCTTGTCCTGTTAAAAATGAAGGACGAGCTTTCGGGGCAGGAAGAAGACGTTTTCGCCGTGGAAGTCGATCTTCAGGCTTTGCTTCAGGCGTTGCAGAGTGGAGAAGGGACGGGGGATGATCCGGCCCAGACGGAAGACGCCGCGGCTGCATTGTCCGCATATCTTTCGGCGCTCATTTCGGCTTTACAAAACCGGACCGATGCCGGAACTTCCACGCAAACGGCGCTTGAGGATGCCGGCAGCCGGGGAGACATTCTTCCGAAAATCCAGGTGAGTGCTGAAAAGGCAAAAGAGCTCATGAATCAATTATTGAGCCACGGCGCTGACTATTCCAGTGATGGGTCGGATAAGGGTCATAAAATTCTGCTGACCCTGCCGCAGGAGTTGCTGAAAGGGTTTGTGATCAACAAAAACGGTCAGCCCCATTTTTCAGTGAACGGGATGGACAATACCACCGCACTGTTGATTCCGGCCGCTGGGGTTGATAAGGCCGTTACGGGTCAACCGCTTTCCATGACAAATACCGCCGGGAGCTTGGATAAGGAAGGGACGCCTTTCCAGTTGATTCGTTTAAATGTGCAGGCGTCCTCCGCCTCGCCGCAGGGATCTTTGGCTGCGGCAGCCCAGGAATTGCAGAAAAATAATCAGGCAACACCGGCAACCCCGGGCGCCGATGCGGCGATTACGGACAAAGAAGGAGACCTGACAGTCAATCCTTTCCGTCATGAAATACTGGTAAAAAACGCCGGGGAGCGTGAGGCGCGGAACATGCTGCCCACAGCGGCGCCCGTCGCCGACGGGGCGTCTTCCGGAAAGGGGATTCCCCAAAATGTGGCGTCGGCCGAGCAGGATCCGATGACCGCCGCCAAAGGAGGTACCGGGACGGCGGAAAACATTGTCCTGCAAGGGGAAGAGAAGGCGAAAAACGCACCCATTGTATCGGGCAAGGAAAGCACGCATTGGGTTCCCTTTGCCGGGGCGACGTCCCCCCAGCTGGCCCCCGAATCCGGAACCACCCTGAAAGGCGTGTTCATTCCCATGGATCGGGTGATCAGTGAGGCCGGCAAGATTCTGGAAAATGGTGCAGGGAAGGTACAGATGACCCTTCAGCCGCCAAACCTGGGAACGATCAACATGGAAGTTGTTGTCCGTAGCAACCGGGTGGACCTGGTCCTGACGGCCAACCATGCCGATGTGCAGCAAATCCTCCAGGCCAACGCCGACCAGCTTAAAAACGCCCTCACCAACCAGGGGTTCCAGATCGATCAGATGTCCGTCCTGTTGAAGCGGGAGAGTTTTGGTTTTAACCTGGGGGGGCATTCCCTCTGGCAGGATGGCACAGGGCGGAAGCCCAACCAAGGCAACGGATCAACCGGCAGCGATGCGATATCGGTGCCGGAGGCGGAAAAAATCAATCCCCGCTGGGATTACGGCAACGGCGCCATCAGTATCTTTGTCTGATCAAGTCTATGAAGGAAGGTGAACACCATGGCGAACGTCACGAACACAACCAATAATACCTCGTTAGCAAGTCAGCTCAGCAGTGTCACATCGAAGACCACAAGCCTGGGGAAAGACGATTTCCTGAAAATGCTGGTGGCGCAACTGAAGAATCAGGACCCCCTGAATCCCATGGACGGGACGGAATTCGCGGCCCAGTTGGCCCAGTTTTCCAGTCTTGAGCAGTTGACCAACATGAATACGCAACTGACAAACCTGGGGCTTTACCAGAAAACGATGATCAGCACCGAGGCGGTCAACCTTCTGGGTAAGGAAGTGACGGTAGGCCAGGGAAATCAATTCCAGGTGGACGGGGATAACGGCAATTTCAGCTACAGTATTGCGGGAGAAGCAGCCCAGGTGTCCATCAGTATTCTGGATGCATCGGGTCGGGAAGTTGATCGGATCGAAGCGGGAACACAGTCGGCCGGTCAGCAGAATGTTGCCTGGCAAAAAGGAAACAACAGCAACGGCCTGTATTCCTACAAGGTGACGGCTGTGGATGCGAACGGAGACGCCGTGAAGGTAACCAGCATGACAACGGGCAAGGTTACGGCGGTTCAGTACAAGGATAACGCCATTTATCTGACGGTTAACGGCCAGGAAGTCGCTTTCAGTAACATTGTTTCCGTCAAGAATGGATAGAGCGATTTTTATAAACAGAGCAACACTTAAGATTAATAATTGACAGGAGGATTATCATGTCGAGTGCACTTTGGATCGGAACAACGGGTTTAACGGCCAGTTCAAAACAGATGGACGTCATCGGCAACAACCTGGCCAATTCCAACACCCTGGGTTTTAAGGCCGGGAACACCTATTTTGCCAGCATGCTCAACCAGAGTCTCTCCGGCGGTTCGAGCGGAACCATGCAGGTCGGTCAGGGTGTTGCGATTGCCGCCGTATCGACCCAGTTCGGCCAGGGGTCTTTCGAGTCGACGGGAAACGCGACGGATCTGGCCATCGACGGGGACGGCTTTTTCATCCTCAGGGATACGGAAGGCGCCCAGTATTTCACCCGAGCCGGTGCGTTCCACGTCGATAACGAGGGTTATCTTGTCGATATGACCGGTTACCGTGTCCAGGGATACAATCTCTACATTGCCGGTCAGGAAGAGGTGGAGACGGATATTCGTCTCCAGAATGTGCAGTCCGCTCCCCGACCTTCGACGACCATCGGCGTCGGCGCCAACTTGAATGACGCCGCCGAGACAGGAGAACGATTTAATGTGACCCAGACCGTTTTTGACTCCTTGGGGCAGGCCCATAGCCTGGCTATCAATTTCATGCGGACCGAGGGCACCGGCACCTGGGGGCTCAATACAACGATGGATGGCACCAATATTGGCACCAACTCTGCGAACGGCATTATATTTGATGCCAACGGCAATCTGGCATCGTTTTACACGGGGGCTTTTGGTAGCGGGCCGACCGTGGCGGGCGGCGGGGCGATCACGACATCAACGATTAACCGGCCCGGCCAGATTTACAAGGATACGACGGGTAATATCGTTCTGACCCGCGGCGCGACCGCTACAAGCTGGGCGGTTACCAGCAACGGCGGGTATGCCAACATGGCCATTGTTGATAATACGGCGACAACCCTGTCCGTCGATCTGGACGGAAACGGCGGCGCCGATATTACCTACGATCTCGGTGCGGGTTTTGCCAGCGGGAGTACGATTACCTTTACACTGGATAACACGGTAACCTCTGCATCCAGCGATATCAGCATGGCTTTCGGCACGTTGAGCAACGGCGCCACGATCGGTGCCGGGAACGTACTCAACTGGAATATGGTGGGCGAGGATGCGCCGACCATCACGGGTTATGCCAGTTCTTCGGTGGTGAAGTCATTGAACGATGACGGTTACAGTTCCGGCGTTCTGAAGTCCCTTTCGGTCGATAAAGACGGGATTATCAACGGGTTCTTCACCAACGGCCAGAGTGCGGCCCTGGGGCAGGTCCTGCTGGCAACATTCCCTGACTTATCCGGTCTGCAGAAATCGGGGAATTATTTCATCGAGACCGTCCGGTCGGGTGAAGCTCTCCGTAATCGTGCCGGGTCGGGCGGTCTGGGACAAACCATGTCCAACTCTCTGGAAATTTCCAACACGGATGTAGCCAAGGAATTCATTAACATGATCAGCGCCCAGCGCGCCTATCAGGCCAGCGCCAAGGTCATTACGACCGCGGATACGCTCCTCAGCGTCCTGATGGATATCAAACGCTAAACCAGTCCCTCCTTTCGAGGCGTTTCCCGTCCCCTGGGGAACGGGGAGCGCCTCTGTCAAATAATTGACCTTTATGGTGTTCTTTCAGGATGGCTTAAGTCAAAAAAATTCTATTTTCTTTGCTTCCTTGCCTTTGCGAAACGTCTGCTCTGCACAAAACGACCATAATTATTCCCGGTTTGAATGAAAAACACGGTCCGGATACTTTGCCGGGTATAATTCTCCCCGTGGTATGGTCCTTGCTTAAAAATGGCTGTATTGAACTCTGAGAGGGGTCTATCCGGCCCCGGGGGTATGTGTGGATATCGCGACCATTGTCGGAATTATCGGTGGATTCAGTCTGGTTCTTGTTGCCATGGGTTGGGGCGGAGGGCTGTCCTGGTTTTTTGACATCCCTTCCCTGATGATTGTTCTGGGCGGCACCTTCGGGGCCGTGTTGATCAATTATCCCCTGTCGACGGTCTTCAAGGTGATACCGGCGGCGAGAAACATCTTCTTCAAACGGGAGACGGAAGTGCAGGATTTGATCAACCTTTTTGTCGAGATGTCCGGCATTTCCCGAAGAGAGGGGCTTCTGGCGTTGGAACGGATGGAGGCGAAAATAAAGGATCCGTTTCTGTCGAAGGCGGTCGGTCTGGTGCTGGACGGCGTCGATCCGACGGATGTGGAAATCATCCTGGAGACGGAAATCCAGTCGGTCGCGGAGCGGCATCGTATCGGTGCGGAGATCTTTACAACCATGGGAAACTTCGCACCGGCCATGGGACTCATGGGAACCCTGATCGGTCTGGTCAAAATGCTCATGCAGATGAGCGATCCTGCTCAGATCGGTCCCTCCATGTCTTTGGCCCTGATTACGACGTTCTATGGCGTGATCCTGTCGAATCTCATTTTCCTGCCCATTGCGGGAAAATTAAAGACCCAGAGCAGTCATGAGCTCTTTATAAAATATCTGATGATGAACGGAACTCTGGCCATGCAGTCGGGGGATCATCCCCGCATGGTGAAACAGAAACTGCTGTCCTTTGTCGCGCCAAGGGAAAGGGGGGTGGCGTTTTGAGACCAAAAATGCCGCGGCACAGAGCAGCCTCTGAATTTCCGGTCGCGAACTGGCAGATGATTTACTGCTCTTTTGCCCTGATTATGGTGGTCTTCTTTGCCATGATGGTTTCCTACTCCATTATATCCGGGAAGGGTATGAAGGCCATCCGGAAACATTTTGTTCAAGGGTCGTCCCTGCATGCGCCCGGTTCGTCCACGACTCCTCTGTCGGGAATTCCCTTTGAAGAATCGGGAGACGCGCCGGCCATTCTGATTCAGAATGCCACGACCCGTTTCGGGCTGGGCAACACCGTGCGCGTCACAATGAATGCAGAAGGAATTGATGTGGTCATGAAGGATCGCATTCTTTTCGCCGAAGGAGCTGTGGATGTGCAGAAAGGCATATACCCGTATTTGAATGTGATAGCCGATGTGGCTGCGAAAAATGGTTTGCGTGTCCAGGTTAAAGCCCGCACCGCGGGTTTGCCGGAGGATATCCAGCCGACTGCTCAATCTCCCTGGGCGTTGCCTGCCCTGCGGGCGGTGAATGTCATGCGGTATTTTCTGGCTTATGACCGGCTTGCCGCCGATCAGGTAAGTGCGGCGGGATCGGCTTCGTTGGCGGGGTCGCAGATTGTGCCGGGTGAAGAAAATGAGATCGAGCTTCACTTGAGTGTCGGGGAGTGATTGAGGATCAATAATGAACAGGCCACGCATCGGATTTAAAAAAGCGACGTTCATGGTCAGAGCGGACAGCCTGAATAAAGGATGGCTGATAACCTTCAACGATATGATCACCCTGATCCTGACGTTCTTTGTCCTGATCCTTTCCATGTCCGATATGGACAAGCCCAGCATCGATCAGATATCCCAGTCCGTCAGTGAAGCGTTCGGCGTCGGGGGCATCCGCAAACCCCTGGTGACGCCGAGAACAGCTGAACCTTCTCCCGACCGGGGTCAGATTCAGGCAGATAGAAATCCGGA
>CAZTYA010000100.1:0-6817 GCA_964617255.1 uncultured Syntrophales bacterium | reverse complement strand
TCATCCTGGAAGGGAAGAACTTTACTCTGAAAAATATGTCGGGAAAATTTGGAACGTCGCCTTTTACTCTGAATGGCGCCATTACGGATTACTGTCTGAAAACGCCGGTATCCTATCCTTTCGCCATGGTCATGACACCGCAAAGACCCGAAGTCGCCTGGCTGATGGGTAAAAATGCCGGAAGCAAACTGATGTATTCCGGTAAATCCACACTGCGCTTAAACGGTCGGGGAGAGTCCAGTAACTATCAATTATTCGGTGATTGGCATCTGAAGGATGTCGCGTATCAGTACAATCAGCTCGTCGTTAAACCCGCCGGCAAAGATAACCGCATGACTTTTTCCGGCCGTGTCGATGACGCGGGTTTCCATGTAATGTCATTCAAGTACGACCTTCCTCCTTTGGCCCTTAACCTATCAGGAAAATATGCCTGGGGTGAAAAGGAAAATCTGCTTATCCGGGCCGATTCGAATCGTTTCCGGATTGAAAATGTGGCCGGTTTCTTTCCCGACATGAAGAAATACCAACCCAAGGGTATGGTGAAAATCGATGTCACAGGAGAAGGGGGTGGCGCCGACCCGTCTCAGTTATACTGGTCGGGTCAGGTATCTATGAACGGTCTTTCCTTAGTCCCCGGCGAAAATATTAAGACCGTCAGTGGTATCAACGGTTCTTTGCATATAAACGGCAATGCATTGGAAACATCTTCCATCACAGCCCGCCTCGGTACATCGCCGTTCACGGCAAAGGGAACCGTCACCAATTTCCGTGACCCGTCCGTGCGTGTGAATTTTCTCTGCACGAATCTTGAACTCAGCGACCTGGGCCTGAAGAGCCCGGATCCGCAGAAGAAACTGACGGAGATCAAGGGCAATTTTTCCTGGCATGCCGACAACCTGGACATAAACACCCTGTCGGGACGCATCGACAATACGACATTGAATGTGAAGGGAAAGATCAGAGATCTTAAGAAACCGGTCATCTCCCTTCAGGGAACGTCTCCTTATCTGGAAATCGAGGATTTACTGACACTGGCTGGGATCCGCAAAGCGGAGACAGACAAGGAGGAATCCGGGCCGTCGTTCATCTTGAAAGCCGGCATGGCTGCTGAGCGTGGAAAATGGCAGAAATTTTCATTTGAGAAACTTCGCACCGATCTGAACTACAACCCAAAGCGGCTTAATTTCACAAAATTGGCGTTCAATACCCTGAACGGGAAGGTTTCCGCCAAGGGGTTGGTTGATTTCAATCTTGACCAGCCGCGATACAATACAAATTTTACCTGTGAAAAGCTTTCCGCGGAAGAATTGATGAAAACGCTGGGCTGGCAAGAGCGGATGATGACGGGTTCCCTGGCGATCGAGGGCGCATTAACCGCCCAGGGAGAGACCATGGCGGATCTGAAAAAGACGGTTCAGGGCAATGTCAGTCTGAAAGCCACAAAAGGTATGCTCAGACAATTTCCCGCTCTGTCGAAGATTTTCTCTATTCTGAATGTTTCACAGCTCTTCAAATTTCAGTTGCCGGACATGGTTTCCGGGGGGATGCCTTACAATGAAATCACGGGTAATTTTAATTTCCGGGACGGCTTTGTTTCAACTACGGATCTGTTTGTGAAAAGCGACGCCATGAATATCGCCCTTGTCGGACGGATCGACATGATCAGGGAAGAGAGCGACGCCACAATTGGTATCCAGCCCCTCCAGACGGTGGATAAGGTCGTCAGCAGCATTCCCATCGTCGGGTGGATCATCACGGGCAAGGAAGGGACCTTTGTAACGGCTTATTTCGAAACCAAGGGTAAGCTCAGCGATCCGACCGTAACCGCTATCCCCTTTCAGTCCATGGCAACAGGGGTGTTCGACATATTCAAACGCGTGTTTCAGCTTCCGGTGAAGATTTTTACCGACACAGGGGAAGTATTAATCGGGAAATAGGGCTAATGTGATCTGGGATGGAAAAGCGCCGCTGCGTCATCATGTTTTATCAGGAAAATTGTGCAAGCGCTTCCCTGGTAATGGTTTTGCGGGCCGGCTTGTCATGACCCACGATGGGAAATTTCTTCAAGAATAAAAATATTTTGGGCACTTCATAGGGCGTCAGTTGTGCTTTCATGCGCGCCTTAAATTGTTTGTCGCGATATTGTTCAGAGTCTTCAGTTTCGATAATAAGAATCAATATTTCTCCCAGTCTGGGATCGGGCAATGATGATATGATGAACCGGTCGGTGATGATCGGGGACAGTTTCTGTTCGATGGCTTCCGGTGAATATTTGATGCCTCCCGAGTTGATGATGTGATCGAGCCGGCCGATCACTTCCAGTTGGTCATGACCGACAAGCCTGACCAGATCCCGGGTGCGAATCGTCGTATCGCTTAGGGGAGGGGCGTCGATGACCAGACAGTCATTTTCATCGGTACGGATTGAAACACCCGCCAGGGTTTGATAAAAGCGCGAGCGCCCCGGTCCGTTCAATTGCCGCAGGGCGACATGGGAAACCGTTTCCGTCATCCCATAGGTGGCATAAATCCGGTTGTCGAAGTCTTGGAGCTGCGCTTCAAGATCCCGGGACAGGGGGCTCCCGCCGATTAAAAGCGTGCGAATGGCGCGGATTCTGTCACGGCCTTCCGGGGTCTGTAAAAGACTTTGAATCTGAGTGGGAACCATAGCTGAAAAATCAAAATTTTCTTTATAATCCAGTATGGCGGAAACTTGCGGGGCACTGACTGTCAGGTTCAAGCCGCCGATCAAAGCGCGGACGATCATCATTTTCCCGGCGATATATTGGGGTGACAGACACAGAAGCGCCCGGTCGCCGGGCATGATCCGGAGGAATTCCAAGGTCATTTTAGCGCTGTTCCGAAAAAATGCTTTGGGGATGCACAGGGTTTTCGGCAGCCCCGTGCTGCCGGAAGATTGCACGGACATGACGTCCGTATCATCGAACCAATCGGAAAGAAAACGCCAGAAGGCGATTTTCCATTCGGGGGCGTTACATTCCGACGATTTCTCCCGCGCCCGTTCAAGGAGAGCCTGCCTGTGCATCCAGGTGCCGTTGAGGTGTAATCCATCAACCATGGTGCAATCCGGAAAGATCAAATTTCCCGTTACGGTTCATCCACAACTGGGCATGACGAATGTACAGGGGTGCGGGAAAGTTATTATCAAAGAGTTGTCCCGTGCCCAGCCCCTGGGGAAGAGGATTGTTGAGCGTTGAACTCCACTGTGCGATCGCGTTGAGACCGATATTGGATTCCAGGGCCGATGTGATCCACCAGCCAACGCCGACCTGGGCTGCAATTTTAATCCAGTCTTCGCAACCACTGAATCCGCCATGGAGGGACGGCTTCAGAACCAGATAGGAGGGCCGAATATCCTGGATCAGGCTTTCTTTTTCTGCCGGACTGTCGATACCGATCAGTTCTTCGTCCAGGGCAATCGGGACCGGGCTTTCCCGGCACAAGGATGCCATCTCCCGCCATTGGCCGACTGGGATGGGTTGCTCGATGGAATGGATGCCCAGTGCGGCTAAAGCATCGAGCTTCCTCTTGGCGTCGTCCACTGAAAACGCGCCGTTGGCGTCGACACGGATCTCCATGTCCTCCTGAGAATATTGAGTTCTGATTTCACGGATCAGATCGCATTCCCTTTGAAAACCCAGCGCGCCGATTTTCAGTTTAAGACAACGATAGCCCTCGGCGATTTTTCCCCGGATCTGGTTCTGCATGAAGTCTAACGGGCCCATCCAGATCAAACCGTTGATGGGAATGCCCCTCTCGCCACGGCAAAATCCGGTGTCGAAAAAGAACTTGCCGCCCCGAGCCCGGTAATCCCAAAGGGCCGTTTCCAGGCCCATTCTAACGGAGGAATAACCAGCGAGATAATCGGATGGCCATTGATCATAGTGACGGATATCCTTACAAATTTCCCGAAGTATTTTCTCGTAATTTTCGCCGTATTCGGGACTTAAATCCGGTAGCGGCGCGCACTCGCCTAAACCGAAACCGTGTAAAGGATCGGTGTCGTAAATCCGGATAAACCAGCTCTCACGCAGGGTATAAGTGCCACGGGAAGTGGCAGCAGGCAGCTTGAATTTTAAGCGATACTTTTGAAAATCTGCTTTCAACATGGGAATCTCTTCTCTGTTTTCTGATATCCCTACCTAAAACCGACCTGTCATTGCAAGTTATATAAAAAAGAAAGGCCGGAGCCAAACAGTGCACCGGCCTTGAAAGGTGAGATGTCGGTGAAGCGAGGCTGCGGAAAGCTATTCACCGATAAGCGCGTAAAGTTTCTGGCGGTCGCCGGCCAGCGCCTTGGCTTTCTGATGACTTTTGGGCGGCAGGTCGGAGGCGGCAATGTAACAATTCTGAAAAGCGTCGGAATTACCGTTATCGTAGGCGAGGCTGAAAAGCGCGTAAGAGATGATCAGGTCTTTCGTTACGCCCTTGCCGTTGTAATATAAAAAGCCCAGATTATTCTGCGCGTCCGCATATTCCTGTTTGGCGGCCAATTTGTACCAGCGGGCCGCTTCCTGATAGTTCTGTGGAAAACCGAATCCCTTTTCATTGAGCACGCCCAGATTGAACTGACCCGAGGGATCTCCCTGTTTGGCTGCCAGATCAAACCAGGACGCGGCCAGTTTGTAGTCTTTCGGTTTGCAGAGTCCATCCGTATAAAGAAGACCAATGGCCGTTTGTGCTTTTGCATATCCCTGGTTGGCAGCCAACTCATAGTAATACAACGCCTGATTGTAGTCGCGGGGAACGCCCTGACCTTTCTGATAAATTACGCCCAAATCGTATTGTGCGGCGGCGGTGCCGTTTTTTGAGGCCATTTCAATCCAGGACTTGGCCTGCTTTTCGTCTCTCGCCACCCCCTGCCCAGTCCGGTACATACATCCGAGTGCATACTGCGCCTCCGGATGTCCCTGCTTGGCGGCCATTTCATACCAGTAGGCCGCTTTGGTTAAGTTTTTTTTGACCCCCTGGCCATTGTGGTAAATTGTGGCGAGTTTATATTGAGATTTGGGATTGCCCTTTTTGGCGTCCCATTCAAAAAGCAGGATCGCTTTTTTGAAGGCCTTCTTATCCATGGCCGTTTGGCCTTCTTCGTATTTTCCGGCAAAGGCCGGAGAAGACAGAAGAAAAAGGATCACAAGCGTCAAGAATAATTTTAATTTCATTTTTTTACCTCCACGGATTCAAAACCGAAAAAGATGCCTGCTTCAGTTTTGAATGTTGCAAAATTCGTTTCAACTTTACATCAAGCCTGCTTTGAAAGTCAAAGAGGAGTTTATGCTTGGGAAAGCCCCTCTGAATGAGCGTACTCAGCACCGACTATCCGCCAATCATCGCATAGAGCTTTTTGCGATGCGAAGAAAGATGCTTGGCCTTGTCAAAATTCTTGAAAGAGATGTTGGAAGCGGCGATGTAAGTATTCTGGAAGGCGTCGGCATTACCCCGCGCGGCGGCGATATTGAAAAGCGCCAGAGAAATGACCAGGTCCCGCGGGACGCCTTTACCATTGTAATAGAGAAAGCCCAAGGCATTTTGCGCCAGGACATGGTCCTGCTTGACCGCCTTTTTATACCAGTAGGCCGCCTTGTCATAATCCTGACGTACACCCTGACCCTTCTCATACAGCATGCCGAGACGATATTGGGCCTCGGCGTCCCTGCTTGCGGCAGCCTGCTGAAAACAGAAAAATGCGGTTTTGTAATCCTGACGGTTCAATGCGGAAAGACCGTCGTCTCTGCCGGCGGCATGGGCAGTGAAAGAAAAAAGAAAAACGGAAAGGATTAAAAGCATGAAGTTTTTCATCAATCATCTCCAGGATTGGATTTTTGCTTGCAATGTATATCGGCTCGTTGGGTGAAGTCGAACAGGAAAATCGTGAAATTCCGTGAAACATTCACAGAATAATAAAGGGAAAGTGCGTTTGTCCGAGACGGTTATTTTTATGTTTTGGAAGATTGTGTCCTCCTTGCCTTTTGTTGATCCGGATCAGGGAAACTTGGGATACTTGTCGAAATCAGGGTCTCTTTTCTCCAAAAATGCATTTTTCCCCTCCTGCGCTTCTTCAATCAGATAATAAAGAAGCGTGGCATTGCCGGCGAATTCCTGAAGCCCGATCTGGCCGTCGAGATCGGCGTTCAACCCGAGTTTCAACATGCGCAGGGCCAAAGGGCTGTGCTTCATGATCGTCTTCGCCCAGGCAACCACTTCATCTTCCAGCTTGTCCAGGGGGACCACCTTGTTGACCATTCCCATATCCAGGGCCTCCTGCGCCGAATACTGGCGGCAGAGAAACCAGATTTCCCGCGCCTTTTTCTGGCCGACGATGCTGGCCAGATAAGAGGAGCCCAGGCCGGCGTCGAAGCTGCCCACACGGGGACCGGTCTGGCCGAAAATCGCGTTTTCGGAGGCGATGGTGAGATCACAGACCACATGCAGGACATGACCGCCGCCGATGGCAAAGCCATTCACCATGGCAATGACCGGCTTCGGCAGGGACCGGATCTGCTTCTGGACATCCAGGACGTTCAAACGGGGGATGCCGTCCTTGCCGATGTAGCCGCCGGCACCCTTGAGATTCTGGTCGCCGCCCGAACAAAAAGCCTTGTCGCCGGCCCCGGTCAGGACCACGACGTTGATGCGCTGGTCTTCCCGGCAGATGCGCAGGGCATCGCTCATTTCGGTGGTCGTAGTTGGCGTGAAGGCGTTCCGGTAGCGTGGGCGATTGATCGTTATTTTGCCGATACCCTCCCAGAATTCAAAGAGAATTTCCTTATAGTCTTTGATGCTTGCCCAGTTTC
>CAZTYA010000099.1:5372-6817 GCA_964617255.1 uncultured Syntrophales bacterium | reverse complement strand
GCCCGCTGGGTCAACCTGATGAAATTGAAAAGATCGGCAAGATCGTCATGGTAGGAGGCGGTACAGGAACAGCTGTTCTCTATCACATCACCCAGGCCTATCGCGCCTTGGACAATTATCTGGTCGGGATTGTCGGCGCCCGGGACAAGGACCTTATTATCCTCGACAAGGAAATGGGCGCCCTGTGCGACGAGTTGATTCTCACCACCGACGACGGCAGTTGCGGTCAGAAGGGACTCGTCACCGAAGCCCTCATGAATTACCTGAAAACATCCCACGATGTGAAGCTGGTCTGGGCAATAGGTCCCCTGGCCATGATGAAGGCCGTCTGCAACATCACGCGACTCTTCCAGATCAAAACCATGGTCAGCCTGAACCCCATCATGGTTGACGGCACCGGCATGTGCGGTTGCTGCCGGGTGACGGTCGGCGGGCAAACCCGTTTCGCCTGCGTGGACGGACCTAGTTTCAACGGCCATCTCGTCGATTTCGATGAGCTTTTGAAAAGAAAAGGTATGTACCTGAATCAGGAACGGGAATCCCTCCTGTTCTCTGTCAGATAAGATTACATAACCTCACTCATATTCTATAAGGGGATTCATATCATGGAGCAAAAAGCCCAGACTGAAAAAATAAACAGACAAAAAATGCCCGAACAAAACGTTTCATCGCGAATCCGAAACTTCAGTGAAGTCCCCCTGGGTTACGATCCGCAAACAGCCCAGAAAGAGGCAACCCGCTGCATCCAGTGCAAGAATCCGAAGTGTGTGGAAGGATGCCCCGTCGGGATAGATATTCCGGCTTTTATCAAGTTGATCAAGGAAGGCAAATTCCTGGAAGCGATCTATAAAATCAAGGAAAAAAATGCCCTGCCCGCCGTGTGCGGCCGTGTTTGTCCGCAGGAAGATCAATGTGAAAAAATGTGCCTCCTTGGAGTGAAGGGTGAACCTGTCGGCATCGGCAACCTGGAGCGCTTCGCCGCCGATTACGAGTACACCCAGCCCCTCGCCGAAGCAAAAATACCCGTCAAATCAACAGGAAAAAAGGTCGCCGTCGTCGGCGCCGGCCCGTCGGGTCTGACCGTGGCCGCCGACCTGGCCCTTTTAGGGCATGAGGTCACCATTTTTGAAGCCCTTCATGAATCGGGCGGTGTCCTCATCTACGGCATTCCCGAATTCCGTCTCCCCAAAGCTATCGTGAAACGCGAAGTGGACTATCTCAAATCCCTGGGTGTGAAAATCTTTACCGACATGATCATCGGCAAAATCTTCACGGTCGATGAACTCTTTGAGCGCGGGTTTGAAGCGGTTTATCTCGGCGTCGGCGCGGGTCTGCCTGTTTTCATGGGAATACCCGGCGAAAACCTCAACGGGGTTCTCTCCGCCAACGAATTCCTCACCCGGGTCAATCTGATGAAAGCTTACCTGTTCCCCGAGTACCTCACC
>CAZTYA010000099.1:0-5362 GCA_964617255.1 uncultured Syntrophales bacterium | reverse complement strand
TGATGAAGGGCTATGAATTCCCCGACGCGGATACCCCGGTCTATGTGGGCAACCAGGTTGCCGTCATCGGCGGCGGCAACGTCGCCATGGACTGCGCCCGTACTTCGCTGCGACTCGGCGCCAAACAGGTAACCGTTCTTTACCGCCGGTCACGGCGGGAGATGCCGGCCCGTCTGGACGAGGTCATCCGGGCGGAGGAAGAAGGCATCATCTTCCATTACCTGACGAACCCCATCCGCTACCTGGCGAATGAGCAGAACTGGGTCAAGGGCATCGAGTGCATCCGTATGGAACTGACCGAACCCGACAACTCTGGTCGGAGAAACGTCGTCCCCATCGCCGGGTCGGAACAAATCCTCGATTTCGATACGGTTCTGGTCGCAGTCGGCGCCGGGGCAAACCCGGTCCTGTCATCCACCACACCGGATTTGAAACTGAATTCCAAGGGTTATTACATCGCGGATCCCGTAAGCGGTCTTACATCGAAACCGAGGGTTTATGCCGGCGGCGATATCGTCACCGGTTCCGCCACGGTCATCTCGGCCATGGGCGCAGGACGGTGTTCCGCCCAGGCCATCCACAAGATGCTCATGGGAATCAAAGACGCCCCTGCAGAAGGATAGAACAGGAAAGGAGGTAAACGAATGGGAAAACGGCTTGATGCGGCACTGGCCAAAAAGGCGGTACCGAAGAATCATGTAACACCTGGAAGCGCGCAGCGCAGTAAAACGGACGAGCACATAATCAAGACTGGAATTTTTCTCCCCTGTTTCTGTCCTCTCTGTTCACATACCCTGATCGAAGACGACCAGGTTGTCCTGGACGTCCGGCGCCCGTCCGGTCAGCGGGGCAAGATACGCCTCAGCCCCTATCTGAAAGTCTACGAGAGTTCCAGCACGATTTACATTCCCGACGGGGAGGAGGTGGAGGACATCTTCTGTCCCCACTGCCGTCAATCCTTAAAAGACACATCCAGGCAGTGCGATGAATGCGGTTCCGCCGTGGCGCGTTTTACCATCCGTCCTTTTTACAAGGACATCGATTTCTTCATCTGCCTGAAGAAAAACTGCCACTGGCACGGCATCGGCCCGGAAGCCAAGCAGGAAATGGAAATGGAAATCAGTGGCTTTAAAAACCCCCGGGATCAACTCGAATTGATCAAAACGGGAACAAAGCTGCAGTTCTTTTGTCCGAATTGCGGCGCCAAACTCGTGCAGGGGGAAGACCTGACGGTGGTCGTCGAAAACCGGGAAGGCCGCGTAGCCTCCCTGAAACTCAGCCCCTACCTGAACGTCTTCACCAGCGAATGTTCTCTGGTCATTCCCGACGAGGAAGACGTGGTGGACATGCTGTGCCCCGAGTGCGGTGAAAGCTTCTGGCAAAGCGACAAGTATTGCGGCTTGTGCGGTTCGAAAACGGCGAAATTGGACGTAAAGGTGAGTTCCTTTGAGGCGGATTTCTACATCTGCATGCGCAAGCAGTGCAACTGGCATGGCTTAAGCGAGAAAGACTGTCGAAAAATCATTTTAGATGATAGTCTTGAATGGTAAAATAGCAGGGTAAAAAAAATAATCATATAGGGAGTTGAATAAGCTATGGCGACAAAAGAATTTCAGGAAGAGCGGAAAAAACTGCTGCAGATCATGGACAAACATGCTGCAACCTTCAAGTATGAAATGACGAAGAAGCATCTGTCCGAGGATCAGATCGAGTTGATCTATCCCCTTATCGTCAACTTTGTGGAAAAGGTATACAAGGAACTCCTGACGGCGCCCAAAAAGAAAGTTTAATCACCATCATGGTAAAAATTTTACCGGCAACCCCTTTTCGTCTGTTCAAAGCAGACGGAAAGGGGTTTTTTTATTTCAACTATCAGATAGGTAAGCAAGCTCAAACTGAACGCAAGCATGAAATGTCAGCCTCTCAACACCCCGGTTGTCACTTATACGAACCTGACCGCCTTAATTTCCGATGACGGAGAAAACAAGACAAATTTCTTTCCAATAAACGTCTCCCTTTTCCATATACTACGGTCATTTTGTCATTGACTTGTTCGCTTGCCTTCCATATACTCCGCCACGCAGGAAGAAAAATTTGCCCATTTTACGAGGAAGGTTATGGAAGTTCACGTCAAGGAACTGATTGAAAAAATCTGGAACGATGGCGTCAAAGACGCCGAGATCAAAGCTGCCGGCATTATCAGGGAAGCCGAATCCAAAGCGGAAGCGATTCTTGCGAATGCCAGAAAGGAAGCCGCCCAGATTACCGCCAAGTCCAGGGAAGAAGCATTAAAATCGGAACAGGCAGGCCGGGAGGCCCTCAAGCAGGCCGGCCGGGATCTCATCTTGAATCTCCAGTCAAAAATTACCGATCTTTTCAATATTATCGTTAAACAGGAAATCGCTTCAGCCATGGATGAAAAGGTTCTTGGTGAAATTATCTCCAGGCTTCTCAATGCCTGGCCAGGAAATATTTCGAATATCCAAGCGGTTCTATCCGAAAAGGACTATAAAGATCTGGAAATGTATCTCAGGGAAAAGCTCGCCGAACAGATCAACAAAGGGCTCGAAATACGGCCTTCTGCAAGTCTTGATTCAGGGTTTCTCATCGCAGTGAAGGACGGTTCCGCGTACCACAATTTTTCGGCTGAAGGCATTGCCGCGGTCCTTTCCGAATCGCTCAGCCCCAAGATTTCAGCGCTGCTCAATGAGGGACTGAAAGGTAAGTCGGAGGCGTAACCTTTGTTGGATCATTATTATTACATGGTTTCCTCTCTTCCCATGCTGGCCTATGATACGGAAAGATTCATGTCGGAAGAGGAGTTTCTGGACTGCTGTGAATCGACCGTCTCACCCCATGATTACCGGTTGTTAAAGAACACCTCTCTCGTTCCAGCCGACACCGCAGCGTTTTCACATCCGGTACTGGAAAAATGGAACAGTTGGGAGAGAAGCCTGCGCAATGACCTTGTAAAAATAAGGGCCGGCCGCAAAGGTGTGGACGGCGATAAGTATGTCGCCGCAGGCGCCATCGAAACAGGTCTTCAAAACATCGCCCGCGACGCCTGTACAGCCGCAACGCCGCTCGAAGCTGAAATCATTCTGGACAGGGCGCGATGGGAATATCTTGAAAACCTGGAAGCAGGTCATTATTTCGACCTCGGAAAACTGATCATTTATTATCTGCAGCTTCAGTTACTGCAGAGGAGGTCGCGCCTGATCAAGGAAAAAGGCCAAGCGGCCTTCGCAGAAATATATTCGGCCATAACGGCAAGGCCGTCTTGAAATAAAACAGAACCTGCTGGTTTCACAGCATTTGAGTCACAGGGGTACTTATGGCGGAAATACAGAACACGGGAAAAGTCGTCGGTGTAAACGGCAACATGGTTACCATCGAGTTCGCGGGCAAGGTCCTGATGAACGAAGTGGGTTATGTAAAGCTTCAGACGCCTCAGGGAACCAAACACCTCAAAGCGGAGGTTATCAGGGTAAGGGGTAACAAGGCCGACCTCCAGGTATTTGAAATGACACGCGGCATCGGCATCGGAGATACCGTCGAACTCACGGGCAATCTTCTCGCGGTGACGCTGGGCCCGGGTCTTTTAGGCCAGGTCTTTGACGGACTCCAGAATCCTCTGCCAGAACTTGCGGAGGCGTGCGGTTTTTTTCTGGAACGGGGTGTTTATTTGGATCCGCTGCCGGAGAAGGAATGGGAATTTTCACCCGTAGCAAAAGTCGGAGACACCGTAGCCAGGGGTGATGCACTCGGAGTTGTGTCGGAAGGAATTTTCACCCACCGGATCATGGTACCCTTTGATATGTACGATACGTACAAGGTTAAATCGCTGGCCCCCCCGGGCGAGTACCCGGTAACCGCAAAAGTTGCCGAAATAGAAGACGCAAAGGGGAATGTGTATCCCCTGACCATGAAATTCCAGTGGCCGGTAAAAAGGGCGATCGACGCCTATGCGGAACGCCTCAAGCCGGTTGATCCCATGGTAACCAAGGTAAGACTCATCGATACGTTTATTCCTGTTGCCAAGGGCGGCACCTACTGTATCCCCGGACCCTTCGGTGCAGGAAAAACAGTCCTTCAACAGATTACCAGCCGCAACGCGGAGGTGGATATCGTCATCATCGCCGCCTGCGGTGAAAGAGCGGGGGAAGTCGTTGAAACCCTGCGAGATTTCCCGGAACTGGCCGACCCCAGAACCGGCAACTCCCTCATGGAACGGACCATCATTATCTGCAACACCAGCTCCATGCCGGTTGCGGCCCGAGAGGCTTCCGTTTACACCGCCCTCACTCTGGCCGAATACTACCGGCAGATGGGCCTGCATGTTCTTCTCCTTGCGGACTCCACATCCCGGTGGGCGCAGGCGATGCGTGAAATGTCAGGCCGACTGGAAGAGATTCCCGGCGAAGAGGCTTTCCCGGCGTACCTGGAATCGGTCATTGCCTCTTTTTATGAAAGAGCGGGCCTGGTCAGGCTCAAAGACGGCAGCACCGGTTCCGTCACCATCGGCGGTACGGTCAGCCCCGCCGGAGGAAACTTCGAGGAGCCGGTTACGCAGGCGACGCTCAAAGTGGTCGGCGCTTTCCATGGCCTTTCCCGGGAAAGATCGGATGCCCGAAAATACCCCGCTATTGACCCGCTCGAAAGCTGGAGTAAATACAAGGGGTCCGTCGATCCGGGTAAAACCGACTATGCCTGGGATATTCTTTTCCGGGGAAATGATGTGGCGCAGATGATGAAAGTCGTTGGAGAAGAGGGAACCAGCATCGAAGACTACATCGTTTATCTGAAGAGCGATTTTCTCGATGCCGTGTATCTGCAGCAGAACTCTTTTGACCCGGTCGACAATGCCGTCCCCGTCGATCGCCAGGAACACATCTTTGACGTCATATTCAGAATTCTTGCCGCAACACTGGATTTCCAGATTAAAGATGAAGCCCGGCAATACTTCAACCGAATGAGGCAGCTCTTTTTGGATTATAACGGTACCGGCTGGAACTCGGATGAATTCGCGGAAAAAGAAAGCGAAATTCTAACGTTGCTTTCCTCCAAACAAAAAGGCATTGATGAAAATGCGGCAATGCTGCTGGAAACGCTTAGCTGAGGAACAGGGAAATGCACAAGGTTTACAGTAAAATTGAATCGATCTCGGGAAATGTCATCACCGTTTCCGCCGATGGGGTCAAATACGAAGATCTGGCCGAGGTGACTTCCGGACACGGCAAGTCTCTGGCCCAGGTGATCAAGCTGAATAACGACAAGGTCTCGCTGCAAGTTTTCGCCGGTTCCAGAGGCGTTTCAACGGGAGACGAGGTCCGGTTTCTGGGACATCCCATGAAAGTCGCAT
>CAZTYA010000098.1:0-6861 GCA_964617255.1 uncultured Syntrophales bacterium | reverse complement strand
GAGCCCTTCTTCCATCATGAGCGAGGAAATCCTCTCTAAAAGCAGAAAAGCCGAATGGCCCTCGTTGATATGATAGACGCGCGGTTTATAGCCCAGTTTCCGCAGCAGTTTCACGCCCCCCATCCCCAGCAGGATTTCCTGTTCGATTCTCGTCCGCTGTTCGGCGGCGTAGAGGCGATCCGTGATTCTCCGGTCCTGGGCCGTGTTGCGGGGAATATCGGTATTCAGGAGGTAAAGGCTGACGCGTCCCACCTTGATCTCCCAGATGTTCGCGTAAAGGGTCCGCCCGGGCAAATCGAGGGAGATCTGGACTTCGTTGCCCAGATCATCTTGAATCTGTTTGATCGGCATGTTGGTCAGATCGTTTTCCGGGTATTCGGCGAGCTGGATACCGTTCTGATCGATGACCTGGCGGAAGTATCCGTTTTTATAGAGAAGACCGACACCGACCAGGGGGATGTTCAAATCGCTCGCTGTTTTCATGTGGTCGCCCGACAAGGTTCCGAGACCTCCGGAATAGATGGGCAGGGTCTCGTGAAGACCGTATTCGGTGGAAAAATAGGCAATGGGGTGAGTGGTCTTGATTTCAGGGGCGGATTGGATTCTTTTATGGACGCTTTTATCCTCCATGTACTGGTCATAGTGTCTGAAAATTTCCCGATAGCGTCCCATATAAAAGGAGCTTTCCGCCGCTTCTTCCAGCTTTTCCGGTGAAATCATCTCCAGCATTTTTACGGGATTGTTGGCCATTTCGTTCCACATCTTGGGATCCAGCGGCGCAAAGAGGTCGAAAACCCGCGGATTCCAAGCCCACCAGATATTATAAGCCAGTTCACGCAAGCGCCTGATTTTTTTTGGCAGATGAGCCACAGCGGTAAAATTTCGGAAATGGGGCAGTGTCGAAACACCACCGGCGTACGTATACTTCTCCTCCGTCACCGCTTCCTTCGCGGTAATCTTCAGGGACCGCTCCCGGGCCTTGTCGATGGCCTTGTCATACGCTTCAAGATAAAACCGGGAAAACTGATCCCAACTGGCCTGTTCCGCCACATAACGGGCATTTTTCCTCTGTTCCCGTAACTTTTTGTCGCCTTGAGACATGAACTGGTGCAAAACAAAGTACAGATTTTCTTCGATTTCCGGCGTAGAACGTCCTTTCCGATTCAGGAGAATCACCCCTGTCGTTTCACCGATGTTTTGCTGAACCCAGACGCCAAATCCTGCCTGATCGGTGGTCACTGTCGGCACGGCATAGGCCGCGCTTTCCAGGGGCGTGTATCCCCAGGGTTCATAATAAGATGGAAAAACACCCAGATCGCAACCGGACAGGGCCTCATAATAGGAGATATTGATCAGGCCGTCATAGCCGTCCAGGTAAGCGGGAATGAAAATGACAAAGACCTTATTTTGCGGAGCGTTACGGAAACCCACCCGATTGCAGGTCTGAAGAATCGGATCAGAAGCCTCGTAATTCAAGCGATGGGTGGCAATGGGAACACCTGCCGCATCGGTTTTGGCAAGATCGCTCTGCAAACGCGGATTCAAGTCGGTGTGACCGGCCAGCATGGCGAAAAAAACCAGGATGGGCTCGTTTTCATCCAGATCCTTCTCCAGCCGCGCCAGGGCATCCAGAAAGACATCGCCCCCCTTGTTGTGGAATTCATAGCGGCCGGAGATAATCATGATTTTGGTCTGTTTGGGAAAATCTTTTCTCAGGAAACGCGAAGCCCCTTCCAGAAGCTTTTCTCTGGCCTTCAGGGCCGGTGTCCGATTTTCGGACAGATCGGGAATATTTTCAATATCCAAGCCGTTCGGGGTGATGACGTCGGGCTGACGCCCCAGAAAATTCAGCACTTCCGTTGCCGTAATCCCGCTAACGGTGGTGAAACAGTCGGCGTTTCTGGCCGATGCGGCCTCCATGGAATATTTCGCCGTGATGTTGTGCGCACTCGCCTCCCGCTGGGGGGAAATGCGGTCCATGCCGGAATAGATGTCCATCCCCGATCCGGCCAGGGAACGGCCGAGTATCGTCGCGTGTGTGGTGAATACCGTTGCAATTTCGGGCGTTTTTTCTTTCAAATAGAGAAGACCCGCGCCGCACATCCATTCATGAAAATGAGCGACGGCCGGTTCTTCCTGGGGACGAATCAGAATATTATAAACCGTTTCAATCACCTCACCGCAGGCGTAACTGAACATGACCGGCTCAATGTAGTCCCAGCCACCGGCGATAGAATCAACGCCATGCTCTTCCCACAATGTGTAAAGGAGTTGGTCCTTATTGTATTTTTTACCTGCGCTCACCAGGATGACCTTTGGTTCTCCGGGAATTTTCCAGCGACCAAAACGGCAGGCAATGTCCTTCATGGCCGTTGTCTCGCGAATTCTCGTCCAACAGTCTTCTTCGGTCTCCTCGAAATCGATATTGGTTTTCAGATCGGGCCCCAGAAGAAAGTAATTTTCTCCATACTCGGCAATGGCCTGCCGCATCTTGCTTGTGATGACCGTATAAATACCGCCGACTTTGTTACAGACTTCCCAGCTGACTTCGAAAAGATAACCTTTTCCCTGTTCCGGCATAGATTGCTCTCCTTTACTTAGGCAGATTGCGGTCAAAATCGTCCAGAATGTTCATGTAGCTGATATAGGCGTCGTAAGGCGATTCCCAGGGATTAAAGTAGGTATGAACATCACCGTCGGCAAACCACTTCGTACACATATAATAAAAATGATCCGATGTCTGCAACATTCGCCACGTTTTCAGCACATCTTCGTCACCTGATTTTTTCACCCTTTCTTCCATCTGATAAAGTGACTGCAGCGCATCCCTTTGCATGCCGTTTCCGGTCCAGGCCGTCAGATCCCGCTCCGAATCGGCCCAGGAAATCGTTTCCTCTACATCAAGCATGGCGACCGAGGAGGGCTCCGGGATAATCTGCGATGGCGTCCGGAAACCAAGATCGGGGTATTTCAGGATTTCCGCGGGCAATTCCCGGAGAAAATCGAAGATCCCCGTCTCCAGCCACTGGTGTTCGCCGAAGGTTTCATAATCCATGAAAAGATTGATCACCTCCGCCGATCCGCCGTGCTGATTTAACCAGCGGGCATATTTTTTTGCCGTCAGGGGGTACTCGAACCAGTCCGTTGCGGAAAAACGAAAGGAAATGTCATCCGACAGGCGATAATCACGCAGGAGAACGGTCAGATCCGGGCGGGATAGCGCCCGCCAGGCAACACGAGGATTTCGCCCGGCCAAGACCTGATCGGCCCCTTCCGTCAGCATGACCTGATACCCCATCTCCCCTGCCGCCTGGGCGATAGCATTATCATAGATCATTTCCGTATTACAGAATGTGACGGCCTTTTGCCCGAAAAGCGCCTCGATCTTTGCGTGATGGCGATAAACCTGTTCCCGGAATTCCCCCGGAGAGTAGAGACTGGCCAGGGAATGATCGTACGTTTCATTCAACCATTCCACGTAACCCGTTTCGTTTAATCTTTGGAAACTTTCCAAGACTTCCCGCTCCTGGATCTCCAACTGGTCAATCAATGTTCCCGTCAGGGAAAAGGAGACCCGAAAATCCCCTTCATAGCGGCGCAGAAGATCGAGAAGCAGTTGGTTGGCCGGGAGATAGCATTTTTCCGACACTTTGCGCAGGACCTGGGTATTTAATCGATCGTTGTCATAATCATGATGCCGATCGATGTCGAAAATGGTATAGCGCCGAAGACGTCGCGGCTGATGAACCTGAAAAAACAGGCAGATATGGGGCATGTCCTTGCGCTCCTTAGTTAATCATCTTCGTGTAAACGGCTTCGATTTTGCGTGCCGCCTCTTTCCAGCCCGCCCGGAACAGTTCTTCCCGGGCTCGTGCTTTTAATTCCTCGACCAGGGGTTTACGACACAGCAAGGCCATCATTTTATCCGCCATATCCCGGACATCCCAGAAATCAACAAGAAGGCAATGGTGAAGGATCTCCGCCACGCCGGACTGACGTGACAGAATGACAGGCACACCGTAGCGGGTCGCTTCCAGAGGCGAGATACCGAAGGGCTCCGAAACACTCGGCATGACATACAGATCGCTCATCCGGAAAATGCGAGCCACCTCTTCTCCACGCAGAAAGCCCGTAAAGTGAAAATGCTTGCCGATACCCATTTCGGCGACTTTCTCGATCATACCGGTCATCATATCGCCGCTGCCGGCCATGAAAAACGTGACATCCGGAAGCCTTTTCAGGACTTCCGCCGCCGCTTCGATAAAATAATCCGGCCCTTTCTGAAAGGTAATTCTCCCCAGAAAAAGAACGTTTTTTTCTTTTCCTGCCTTCCCGGATTCGGCAACCAGCTCCGGCATGTCATGGCCGATCACGCCGTTATGCACCACGGTAATCTTGTCCGGTTGAATGCCGTAGTACTCGATGATGCGCCTCCGGGTATAATTGCTCACAGCGATGATGTGATCCGCAGCCGTCAAACCGTACCGTTCCATGTCAAAGATCCCCCGATTAATTCCCTCACCGCTGCGGTCCGGTTCGAGAGAGTGAACATGAAAGATCCAACACTTGCCGCTCACCTCCCGCGCCCGGATCGCCGCCGGGACGGTCATCCAGTCGTGGCTGTGAATGACATCGAATGTTTCTCGACCGGCAATGGACGCCGCCGCCCGGGCATACCGGTCCACCTCGGAGAAGAGATCAGAGCCATAGGGCACGAAAGAAGCAACGCCGGACGCCCCCAGATCGGATAAGATGCCCGTTTTCAATGTTTGACGCCGGTTCCGGTAACCGGACACCGTCAGATAGGGATTGAGCGGGGAATCGATAAGAAAGCGCCTCACGGTCGTTTCTTCGTCCAGGGGGGCGGGTTCTGCATGTTGCCGCGCTGTTGGCGGTTCAGGTGCAATGAATCGGACAAACCGGTCCGGGAGGAGGGGTGGCTGACCCGGCATGACAAAGAGGACCTCAACGCTGTTGTCCACCAACGCCCGTGTCATGCCCAGGCAGGCCGTACCAAGACCGCCGCTCATGTAAGGCGGAAATTCCCAGCCAAACATCAGAACTTTCATGAGAATTCCCTCCTTCTCAAGGGATATCATTCAGCAACGTCAATAACCGGATCAGTTCCGCCGTACTCCAGGCCTGGGCAATGCAGCCGTTGGGCCGGTGCGGCGGATCTCCGTCAAACACTTCCGATACACAGCCCACCCCGGCCTGGGGCAAATGACTTTTCAGGAAGAGCCTGATATGTTTCTGCAGGACACGCTTGGCCTTTCTTGAATTTTGGTGCACCCGCAGGTACGCTTCTCCGAAATGACCCCAAAGCCAGGGCCAGACGGTTCCCTGATGATAAGCCCCATCCCTTTCGGTCATCAGACCTTCATAGCGACCCCGGTAATCGGGATCTCCGGGCGCGAGCGTGCGCAGACCGCAGGGTGTCAGAAGCAAACGCTCCACTTTGTTGACAACGCCGGGCCAGTCAGCGGGATCCAAAGGAGAGTGAGGCAGGGAAACGGCAAAGATCTGGTTCGGCCTGACCGCTTCATCGAGCTCCCCCTGCCTGCATACATCCCCCAGATAGGAACCGTGGTCAATCCAGAAAGTCTCCCGGAAAGATCGGCGGATCAGGGGAATCAGATTTGCAAGGGCAAATTCCTGATCGTTGTAGCGCTGGGCCAGATCGTGAGTAAAGCAGACGGCATTGTACCACAGGGCGTTAATCTCCACCATGTATCCCCAGCGGGGCGTCACCGGCAAACCGTTTACCGCGGCGTCCATCCAGGTCAGACGGGTTCCCTCGCTTCCCGCATGGAGAAGTCCGCGTTCGTCCATATGGATATCGTAGATCGTTCCGGCCATAAACTGTTTCAAAATCCGCTTCATCACAGGCCACAGGTGCTGACGGAGCCAGTGATCGTCTCCGCCGTGTTTCAGATATTGCTGCACAGACCAGAAATACCATAAAGAGGCGTCAACGGTGTTGAAGGCGTTTTCTTTTTCATCCTCGGCGAAGAAATTGGGAAACAGACCGAACTTCTCGAACTCGCCGAAGTTCTTCAGGATCTCCTGTCCTTCCTGAAAACATCGACGGCAAAACGTCAGACCCGGCAACGAAATCAGGGTGTCCCGCCCCCATTCATAAAACCAGTGATATCCGGCTAAAATAGCATAGCGGCCCGACGGCGGCCGGATGAGGAGTTGATCCGCCGCTGTGATCAGACTTTTGATATTTTCCCTGTCTTCCTTGAATGACTCTACAAAAATACTGTTTCGTTTTTCCGCAAAGGCGCGCCGTTTCTGTTCTTTCATCCAGATCTTTTTCAACGTCTCGGGAAAAGGATCCGTGGTGAAACCGACATAGATTTCCTTCGTTTCATTAAAAGGAATTTCAATGATCCCGGGGCAATAGAGATCTTCCTGCCAATCATAGCCACGCGCTTTTTCTTCCGCGTATTCAAATCGCTTATACCAAACCCCCAGTGGCAATAATCGGGAAGGGCCGCTCACTTGAATATGCAGGGGCGGCATACCCTCATAGGGTGCCATCCGGTAACCCTCGGGCATGTCCGTGATGTCGCCGCGGAAGTAGGAATTCTCCAAGGAAAGACTGTGTATGCCGCGATAGGCCAGGAAAGGTTTCAAACGGAGAACGCCCGACGAATCGGCCTTCTGCAGGCGATATTTCAGCACCACAGCGTCCGTCCCCCGGATCATCATAATCTCTTTCTCCAGCGTCTGATTTGCGATTTCAAAGATAAACTTCGGACAGATAACGCTATCAAAACGCTGCAGAATTTTCTGGCCCCCGGGAAAAAAATAACCCGGATACTGGTGGGACACAAAAAACGACTCCCGTCCGGC
>CAZTYA010000097.1:0-6889 GCA_964617255.1 uncultured Syntrophales bacterium | reverse complement strand
GGGTGTGTCACCTCTGTTGACTTAATCTTGGATCCATAGACTATTTCAACACTCTGTTGGGAACTTTCACGGGTTTTTTGATCGGCATCTTGATTTGGAATGTGCCGCTCAGACCCTTATATTTATCATCGGGGGTGTACACGCTCACCCGCAGCATATTTTCCGCGGTCTCCCTGATCGGCAAGACGTAACTGCCGGTGTTAGCCGTCGGGTAAGCGCCGGCTGCAGGTTTCCCGTCGGGCCAGCAGACCTGAAGCCAGATGGTGGGATAGTTGGCAATCACCGATTTGTCCCATTGGATCGTCATCGATGTGCCGCTGTAATAGACCTGACCCTGGAGCGGATTGATGATCGGAATCGGCTTCTTCATTCTGGGCAAGGGTAGAATGGGTGCTCTGTCTGCATCCACCGTGAATGGTTCGCTGACCGCCCAACTCCCCGTTTGAGGATAATAGCGTTTGTAGAAGTGGAGACGATAGGTGCCGGGCGCAGCATGAACCATCCAGGTCGTGGAACCGGAGAAAACGTCCACTTTCTTGATTTCAGAAACCCAGCTTGGTGCGCTCATCGTTGAATTGGGGCGAGCCAGCCAGATTTCCATTTCTCTTTGATTATTGACCGACGAGAGATCTTCCAGAATGGTGTAATCCCACTTAATTTGCATGATGCTTGACTGCTTGAACGTTCCGCCTTTAGGCTGCAGAATAGTTAATTCTCCGGCTGAGGCAAAGCCGCTAAAAGCAACCATCAAGACGATGATCATAACGAGTCTGAGTTTTTTCATCTTACCCTCCCTATAAGTTCGGTCATTGTTGATGATAAATGAAAGTGATCGTCGTGATATGCCGCATTCAACTCCGGAATCCACATGATGCTGACACACTTCATATAATATAAGTTTAATGGAATTTCCATTACGTAGAAAGCTTTGATATGCCGTCCGCACTATGATCATGGATTCGGAGCGCAGGCCTGTTTGCGACACTCGCACCGAAAACAGCACATGGTCCTGTGCCTTTAATCATAGCCCAGTTCCGCCAGTCGCTCCTCCTCCATGCCGAGGAAATGCGCGACTTCATGGACAACCGTGATTTCGATTTCCCGTTCCAGCTCTTCACGAGTGCCGCACATCTGCTCCAGAGGCTCCTGGAAGATGAAAATGGTGTCGGGATAGAGCGGTGGTTCCAAAATGGAGCGCTCCAGTAGAGAGGCGCCTTCGTAAAGGCCCAGAGGTGGATCGTCTTCCGTCATGCCCAGTTCCGCCAGCATTTCCTGGGAAGGACGTTTTTGGACTGTAATGGTCACGTTCGCCAGATGTTCCCGGATTTCCTCGGGAATACGGTCGATAGCGTTCTGGACGGCACGGTCGAATTCTCTTGAACTGAGTTTCATTGTCCCGTTGCGGATAGAAATATTTGTTGTTGAAGGGTCTCTTGTTTCATCATGGTTGGATTATCAAGAAAGGATGACCGAATGTCAATTCCATATTAAGTTTAACCGATGATTCGCTGTACAGCGAGGAAGATCATTTTGGCAAAATGATTCTTCCGGTTGTAATCAAAGAGATCGTGCCGTTAAGGCAGGCAATCAGCGATCGCGTTTCCTTAAACGTGTGGGGCAAGAGGGCATGAGTTTTAAATAGCTGACGGCTCAATCAGGTTGATGGTCTGTCGAGAACGTGACGAATCAATACGGAAAATTCGTTAAAACGGATCGGTTTGCTGACAAATTTACGTATGCCGTTTGCTTTCGCCTCGTTTTCCGTAATATCTATGTCGTATCCGGTGCTGAGTATGATCGGAATTTCCGGCCGTGTGGCATGGATTGCCTGGCTAAGCTTCAGGCCCGTCATCTGCGGCATCGTCATGTCTGTAATGACCAGATCAAAACCATGCGGTTCATCGCAGAAGATTTTGAGGGCTTCAGGACTGCTGGTGGATGTGGTGACTTCATAACCCATGGAACCTAAGAATTGACTCATCACAACGACCAGGTCTTTTTCATCATCAACAACCAGAATACGTTCGGAACCATTTAATGGTCTGTTTTCAAGCTCTTTTCCCGTTTCCCGGCTTTCCTGATCCACACAGGGAAGGTAGATGTCGAAGGTTGAACCCTGGCCGATCTTGCTTTCGACATGGATGACACCATCGTAGCTTTTGATAATGCCGTACACGACGGAAAGACCCAAGCCTGTCCCCTCACCTTGCTCTTTTGTAGTGAAAAACGGATCGAAAATCTTGTCCAGAACAGACGGATCAATACCGTGTCCGGTGTCGGAGACTTTAAGATTGACATACGGTCCTTTTTTTGTGCTGGGTGTGATCGGATGTGAATTGCCGGATGTCAGGCATCCCGATATGGACACGTCCAGCACGCCGCCGTTATCCCGCATGGCATGGGCGGCATTGGTGCAGAGATTCATGATGATCTGGTGGATATGGGTCGGGTCTGCAACCGCCAATAAAGGGTCCGGTGGCCAGTGTTGCTTAATCCTGATGGTCGAAGGCAGGGACGCTCTGAGGAGCTTCAGCGCTTCCTTTACGATTAACGTGACATCGACCGATTTTTTTCTCCTTCACGTTGGCGGCTGAAAAGGAGAATCTGATTGACCAGGTTCTTGGCGCGATCGCAGGCTGTCAGAACATGCTGCAGGTCGGTTTCCCGGGAGTTCGGACTACGGGTTTTCAGGAGTGACAATTCGGTATACCCGGATATGGAGCCCAGAATATTATTGAAATCGTGGGCGATCCCTCCGGCAAGGGTTCCGATTGCTTCCATCTTCTGGGCCTGAACGAGTTGGGTTTCCAGCACTTTGCGATCATCAATATCGATGATGGTGCCGACCATGCGCAGTGGTTCTCCGCGCTTGTCGCGGGTGATGACCGATCCCCGCCCCAAAACCCATTTCCATTTACCTTCCGCTGTTTTCAGTCTGTGTTCGAGATGCCAGCCATCGTTGTTTCCCTCCAGGTGAGCTTTCAGAGAAAGCAATACCGTGTCCTTTTCATCGGGGTGTATTCTTGATTCCCATGCCGAAAAGAGGTTTTGAATGGTTTCTCCGAGGATGCGATACTAGGCAGGACTATAGCCGACGACTCCCGTGGTGATATCCCAGTCCCACAAACCGTCGCTGGTGGCTTCCAGGGCCAGACGGTACCGTTCCTCGCTTTCACGCAACGATTGCTCCATTTTTTTCCACTCGGAAATATCCGTGATGGTGCTGATGGCGCCTTTTTTAAGATCAGACGGGTCGATGGGCGCGACATTAATTTGAGCCGGGAAAACAGAACCGCTTTGTCGAATCATGAAAGCTTCAATACTGGCAATCTTGGCATGTTTCAAAATCGTATAAATCCTTCGGCGTGACTCTTCGTAGTTTTTCTCCGAAGCGTAAAGGATTGAAATGGGTTGACCCATGCACGCTTCGTTATCCTCAAAGCCGAATATCTGCATCCAGGCTTCATTCACCCATCTGATCTTCCGGTCCACGGTCAACCCAATGCCGAGGGGTGTTGTGGACAGGATGCTTTTAATCATCTGGTCTCTTTCACGCAGATGTTCTTCGGTGCGTTTGCGCTCCGTGACATCCCGGCTGGTGATAACAATGCCGTTGATACCAGGATAGTCAAAAAGATTCTGTCCCAGCGCTTCCAGATGAAGCCATGATCCACCGGCTTTCCGAAATCGGAATTCCGTCGGAATTCCCGGATGCGTATGATTGAGCACGGTATTGTACGCCGCCCGAACCCGGGCAAGATCGTCCGGATGAATAAATTCAAAGGGGGATTTCCCCAGTAAATATTCCGGAGGATAGCCGAAAACGGCATTTACGGAAGGACTGTTGAAAACAAATCGCGTTTGGTCGTCTAAAATCGAAATGATGTCGGATGATTCCTGAATCAACGTACGGAATCGTTCTTCACTCTTGCGCAGAGCTTCATGCACCGCTTTGGATTCCGAAAGCTGAAACCTTAATGCTTCGTTACTCTTTTCCAGGTCTGTGGTTCGCACTTCTACAAGTTCTTCAAGGCGTTTGCGGTAGGCATCTAATTCTTCTTCGGTCTTTTTTCGCTCTGTAATGTCACGGACATTCATGACGAAACCCCTGACGGACGGGTTGGCGAACATGTTTTTGCCCACCCCCTCCAGGATACGGGTCGAACCGTCTTTGTGTCTGACCTCGAAGCAATTGGGAATCACGGTGCTTTTCGTTAGGACCGCTTTGCCGAAATCGTAAACAGCCCTTGGAAGATCCGTTTTGGCAATGAAGTCAAAAGCACTTCTGCCGATCAGGGCTTCCGGCGAATATCCCATGATGCGTTCCACAGCAGGGTTGGCATACGTGATGCGGCCCCTCCTGTTGACGATGATAATGATGTCTGTGGAATTTTGAGTGATCGCCTTAAAGAATTCTTCGTTTCCCTTAAGAGATCGAATTGTTTCCCCCCGGTTCACCGTGGGTGTGGTTTCGCTATTGATTCCCTTGTCCTGCGGGAAGGAATGATTCCCTGATGGCGTTTTCGCCAGGGTTTTGCCCCCCATGTGTCAAACCCCCAAGCCAATGACTTATCAAATCTGTTAGAACGGATAGCATAACGAATAATATATAATAAATACAGTGTGTTATTGATAATAACCAAAACATAAGGTTTCTTTGATCAAGGCAAAGCCATGGCGTTTCCCTTCGTTTCATATTCATTGCGATGGGGCCATATGCCCGTAATCATGTCATCCTTAAGTGTTCCACAGTTGAACCGAGGTTGATCTGTATGATGAGCGAGTAGATTATCAGGATGGGAATTCAATTGAAAAAAAGCGGTTATTTCTTTGGTGGTAATGATTTCTGACATATGTTTCCTCGTTCCGATGCTCGCTTCTAGAGTTGTTGAGATCTTCAACCGGAGATAAAAGAAGAACACTACCAAGTTTATTATCGGTCATTTTGATGAACTTCTTTAGATTTAAATAATGGAAGATACAGCCTCAGAAATAGGGCAATGGGTTTAACTAACGAGAACTGAACGCCTGTATTCACAGTGTGGAGACCATTATGGGCTTAAGAGTCATAGGCTAAGGTGCTTAATTATCTGCGTGCGATAAAACCGCGAGATATGAAGGTGTTTCACTCTCGCCGGTTTTATGCATTTGGATGTGACATAACTTCTTCTCTCGAGTCTTCTTTCGCCTGCTGTTTGGCATGATCCGTCGCCAGAAGCATGTACATGGCCGGAACAACAAACAGGGTGAAGAAGGTTCCGATACCGATACCCGTGGCGATGACGAGACCCAGATTGTAGCGGCTGGCAGCACCCGCACCTGATGCCGTGATCAGAGGTACGACACCCAGAACCATGGCTGCTGTCGTCATGAGAATGGGCCGGAGACGAATGGCGGCGGCGTCTTCAATGGCTTGCCGTTTGGAGTGTCCCTGACGTTGCAAATTGTTGGCGAACTCCACGATCAGAATGCCATGTTTACTGATCAGCCCGACGAGAGTAACCAGTCCCACCTGCGTATAGATATTGATGCTGGCTTCGCCGATGCCGAGGCTGATGAAGATCAAGGCGCCGCAGATCGACAGGGGAACGGAGACCAGGATGATGATGGGATCACGGAAACTTTCAAATTGCGCGGCCAACACCAGGAATATAATGATCAGGGCAAAGAAAAAGGTGAGCATCAATGCCGTCGACTCCTGAATAAACTGTCGTGACTGACCGGCGTAGTCGATCTTGTAGCCTTGAGGAAGAATGCGGTCCGCCATATCCTTCAGGTAGGTCAGTGCCTGTCCCTGAGTGATACCCGGGCGGGGTACGCCGGAAAACGTCGCGGCATTCTGCTGCTGAAAACGCTGCAGGGATTGCGGCACCGTCTTGGTTTCGATATGAACGACCGTGGAAACCGGCACGGCGTTTCCACTGGCGGTGCGTATGTAGTAGTTGCTCAGTTGGTCCGCGTTCAGCCGGTACTGCTGCTGAACCTGGGGGATGACCTTGTAGGACCGGCCGGCAAGACTGAAATAGTTCACGTAGCCTCCTCCGAGCATGGCGGACAGGGCGCTGCCGACATCATTCATCGTAAGCCCGAGCTGGGACGCCATATTGCGGTCGATGACCAGTCGGGATTCCGGCAGGTCATACTTGAGGTCCGAATCGATGAACATGAACATGCCGCTTTTCTGAGCTTCCTGCAAAAAGATTTCCGAGATTTCATTCAGACGCTCAAAAGGATCCGTGGTGAGGATGGCAAGTTCGATCGGTAGTCCGCGGGCCCCCGGCAGGGAGGGCGGCTGGAAGGCCACGGTGTTGAACCCGCTGACGCCGGCTACTTCCTGCTGGACGATCGGCTGTAAGTCACTGGCGGTTTTCTCCCGTTCGTCCCAAGGATTCAATACCATGCCGGAAATAATCAAGCCGGGGACATCGAGCTGGAAGACCCCGAATGTCTCCGGATGCTTGGTAAAAGTCCTGTAAATTTCCTGCAAGTACATTTGCCGTTGTTGAAGGGTCGAATTTGGCGCCGCCGTCGACGAGGTGATAATGATACCCAGATCCTCCTGTGGCGCCAGTTCCGATTTTGCCCCGGCGTAGAGGAAATAAATGCTGACCATGACGATACAGGCAAAGGTTACGGTTACCGGGATGTAGTTGAGGGTGCCATGAAGCAGGCGTTCGTAGAGGCGACTCAACGCCTCGAATTTGTGATCCAGCCAGATGACCAGATGCACCTGCCAGCCCTTTTGTGTAGGATCAAGGGGCTTGAAGAGCTTTGAACACATCATCGGCGAGAGCGTCAGGGCGACGATACCGGAAATGGTGACGGCGCCGACGAGAGAAAAAGCAAACTCCGTGAACAGGGCGCCGGTTAATCCACCCATGAATCCAAT
>CAZTYA010000096.1:6258-6937 GCA_964617255.1 uncultured Syntrophales bacterium | reverse complement strand
CATTCCGGAACCCAGAATTTCCAGCCATCCGGTCTGACCGCAAACCCGGCAACCTTTTCCACGACACATGACGCATTGAATATCCACTTCCGCACTCGGCTCGGTGAAGGGGAAAAAGCTTGGACGAAAACGGAGGCGTGTTTCCGCGCCGAAGACCTCTTGCAGGAAAACCGTCAGGATCCCTTTAAGATCGGCAAAACTGATCCCCCTGTCGACCAGAAGGCCTTCGATCTGATGAAACATGGGGGTATGCGACACGTCGGAATCGGGCCGGTAGACCCGCCCCGGAGACAGAATTCTTACCGGCGGTGCCTGCTTTAACATGGTGCGGATCTGGACCGGCGAGGTATGGGTGCGTAAAACGATATTATCTTCGATATAGAAGGTATCCTGCATATCCCGAGCGGGATGGTCCTTCGGAATATTGAGGGCCTCGAAATTATAATAATCCAGTTCCACCTCAGGTCCCTCCACAACGGAGAAGCCAAACGAGGCAAATATTGAACAGATTTCGTTCCTGATCTGGGTGACCGGGTGCAGTTTCCCCGGTTTAATCCGTCGTCCCTCAAGGGTAACGTCAATCTTTTCCCGGACGAGGATATCGCCCTTTTCGATGACCTTGATCCCTGCAAGAGCCGCTTCGATCTTTTCAGTCAGAATCTCCTTGACTTCGTTGCTC
>CAZTYA010000096.1:0-6248 GCA_964617255.1 uncultured Syntrophales bacterium | reverse complement strand
ATTCCTGAGCAATCCGGTCAGCAAACCTTTTCTGCCGAGATATCGGGTTTTGACTTCTAAAAGGTCTTTTTCGGTTCGGACTTCGGCAATCTCAGATTCTGCTTTTTTCTGGAGGTCTTCCAGTTCTGCAATCATGCCGACTATTCACCCTTGGCCATCGCGGCGATCTTCGAAAAAGCGTTCGGATCGTTGACAGCCAGGTCCGCCAGAATCTTACGATCCAGAACCAGACCGGCCTTCTTTACGCCGGCGATGAAACGGCTATAGGTCACTTCGTTCAGTCTTGCCGCAGCGTTGATCCGGGCAATCCAGAGCTGACGAAATTCTCTTTTCCGTACCCTTCTGTCCCGGTAGGCATATTTCATGGACCGGTCCACGGCTTCCGTGGCGGTTCTCAGCAACCGACTGCGCGCGCCGAAGAAACCTTTGGCCCATTTCAAGATCTTTCTTCTCTTTTTCTTTGCGGTAACGCTTCTTTTTACCCTTGGCATTGTCTTTGATCTCCTAATCTTTCACGGTCTGTGCATCGAAACGAGGCGTTTTTACAGATAGGGAATGAGCCTTTTGATTCCCGCTGTAAATGTCGTGTCGAGAGTCACCGATTTGCGCAGACTTCGTTTTCTCTTGGTTGTTTTCGAGGTCAAGATATGGCTTGAACCTGCCTTGTGCATTTTTACTTTTCCGGTTCCTGTAATCGAAAAGCGCTTGGCAGCCCCTCTGTGCGTTTTTAACTTTGGCATGTAATGACTCCTCTTCTTTAATAACTTATCCCTGCTTATGTCTTCTTTGGAGAGACAATCATGATCATGTTCTTGCCTTCCAACTTAGGCTCCTGATCAAAAACCGCCAGATCCTCCAGTTGCTGTCTTACACGTTCCATGATCTTTCTGCCGATATCCGTGTAAACGATTTCCCGGCCCCGGAACATCATGGAAATTTTAACTTTGTCCTGCTGTTCAAGAAACTTCCTGATTTGCTTAATCTTTACGTCCAGATCGTGTTCTTCCGTCTTGGGGCGGAACCGGATTTCTTTTACCTGGACGGTGGTTTGATGCTTTTTAGCAATCTGCTGCTTTTTATTCTGCTGGTATCTGAACTTACCATAGTCCATGATCCGGCAGACAGGCGGATCGGAATTCGGGGAAACTTCCACAACGTCAAGGCCGACTCTGCTTGCTTCTGTCAATGCGTCCGTAAGAGAAATGATACCGAGCTGTTTTCCCTCCGCGTCAATCACCCTTACCTGGGGGGCCCTGATCTCACGATTGACCCTTAAATCCTTAGCTATATGGCACCTCCTGAATGCAAATGGTTTTCCTGAACATGAGCAATCGAGACATGCACGGTCTCGATCCATCACAACTAAATATTAATGGTACTGCCGACACTCATCCTTAACAAGATCGATAAACGTCTCCACCGTCATGGCGTCCAGGTTTTTCCCGTCGCGCATGCGGGGGGTGATGGTTTCCGTCTGCACTTCCCGGTCGCCGATCACCAGCATGTAGGGCGTTTTCTGCATCTGCCCTTCCCGGATCTTGTAGCCCAGTTTTTCGTTCCGGAAATCGCGCTCGACGCGAATACCCGCATCGATCATTTTCCGGTACACCGCTTCACCATAGGGAATCTGGGCATCCGTCACCGTCACCAGCACAGCCTGTACCGGAGACAGCCACAACGGAAAAGCACCGGCATAATGCTCAATCAGTACACCCATGAAGCGTTCGATGGCGCCGAGAATCACCCGGTGCAACATGACAGGGCGGTGTTTTTCGCCGTCCTGGCCGATGTAGGACAAATCGAAACGATCCGGGAGCGTGAAATCGCACTGGATGGTGGCACACTGCCACTTCCGTTTCAGGGCGTCTTTCAATTTGAAATCAATCTTCGGCCCATAGAAGGCCCCATCGCCTTCATTTACTTCGTAACGCATCCCCTTATCCTCAAGGGCACCGATTAAGGCGTTGGTGGCCAGATCCCAGTCGCTGTCTGTACCGATTGAGTTCACCGGACGCGTGCTGAGTTCCACTTCATACTCAAAGCCGAAAATCCCCATAGCATAATCGATAAAATCTGTCACGGCTTTGATTTCTTCGTTCAACTGCTCGGGCGTGCAGAGGATATGGGCGTCGTCCTGGGTAAACTGCCGGACCCTGAGCAGCCCATGGAGTACCCCTGTTTTCTCATGGCGATGTACGGTGCCCAGCTCGAAATATCGAAGCGGCAGATCCCGGTAACTGCGGATTTTTGATTTATAAATGAGCATGTGGGACAGGCAGTTCATGGGTTTGATCCCATAGGCCTGTTCCTCCACCTCGGTAAAATACATATTCTCCTGATAATGATCGAAATGTCCGGATTTTTTCCAGAGATCCACCTTTAGAATCTGCGGCCCCATGACCATGTCGTAACCCCGCTTCAGATGCTCTTTTCGCTCCCACTCCTCAATGATGTAGCGTAACAGCATCCCTTTGGGATGAAAAATGATCAAACCCGCCCCGGCTTCATCGTTGACCTGGAACAGATCGAGATCCTTGCCCAGGCGGCGGTGATCTCTTCTTTTCGCCTCTTCCACGATCCGCAGGTATTCCTTCAAGTCTTCCTGAGTCGCAAAGCCCGTCCCGTAGATGCGCTGAAGCATCTTGTTGTGTTCATCTCCGCGCCAGTAGGCCCCGGCTACATTCAACAGTTTGAAAGCCTTGATCATGCCCGTGGAAGGGATATGCGGCCCCCGGCACAGGTCGACATAATCACCCTGGCGATAGAGGCTCACCCGTTCAACGTCGGGCGGCAGATCCTGAAGCAGTTCGACCTTGTACGGCTCGTCCTTGTCTTTAAATAGGGCAATGGCCTCGTCCCGGCTCATCTCCTGCCGGCTGAAGGGGCAATCGGCAGCCACGATCTGACGCATCCGTTTTTCGATTTTTTCCAGATCGTCCGGCGTAAAGGTTTCCTTGTACTCAAAATCGTAATAAAATCCATCTTCTATGGATGGCCCAATGCTGACTTTGGCGCCGGAGAAACTCTCCTGAACGGCTTGAGCCATGACATGGGAAATGCTGTGACGGAGAATATTCAGGCCATCCTTGGAAGAAGCGTCCACAAAAGACACCGGCGCAGATTCCATAAGGGGATGACTCATATCCACCAAAGTATGATCCACCTTTCCGGCCACCGTCGATTTTGCCAACGAAGGATTCCAGTTACGCAGAACCTGACCGAGGGTTACCCCTGCTTCGTATTCGGTAACGGATTGATCCGGCAATGTGACTTTGATCATTCCCATATTGACTCTCACAAGCAAAACTGTTTGATATTTCTAAACGTTAACTTCTTTTCCCCATTACGGAGCGGAGCTACATTAAGAAAGGGCATCACCCTTGACAACCGCTGATGCCCTCATTCCTTGCATGAACCCGCACATGCCTGTCAGTGATTATTAAATGGTAGGCACGCAGGGATTTGAACCCTGGACATCCACCGCGTCAGGATGGCGCTCTCCCCCTGAGCTACGTGCCTACAAGTATCCCAGCCTTTGAAAGGAGGGAATTTCTAACAATAAAAAACCATTATGTCAAGAACAAATTGTTGATTCTGGCGGACTTTAACGCCTTTATCCCTGCTGTGAGGCCTCGCTGTGATGTTTCATGCCGACCGAAATATACTTTAATCCGGATATAATGGTAAACAAGGCGGTGAGCCAGTAAAGGAACAGGATCCAGCTGTAATCGAACGATCCCGGCAGACTCTTTAAAATCAAAACCAGCAGCACGGTAATGATTTGCAGCGCTGTGGTGATCTTACTGATCAGAATCGGTTTAATTTCAAAGGAAACCGACATCATAAAAAGAATAAACGTACCGGCCAGAATGATCACATCCCGGCTGATGACGACAACGGTCAGCCAGCCGGGGATAATTCCTTCAATGGAAAGGGTCAAAAAGCAGGTTACCAGCAGTGCTTTATCGGCAATGGGATCCAGATAAGCGCCCAGTGCGGTTTTCTGGTGCAGCAAACGGGCCAAAAAGCCATCCAGGGCATCGGTGATGCCCGAAATGAAAAAGGTAATCAGCGCTTTAAGATATGCCTCATCGATCAGGAAAATGACGATAAGCGGAACCAGAAGAATCCGCAACAGGGTCAGAAGATTGGGAATATTCATGCGCCGATGATTTCAGGGTTACTCTTGAATGTCATTTTCCCCTGCCCTTGATGTCCTCCATGGCAAAGCCTGCCGACCTGGATCGGGAAGCCATTTCTTCCGGCCTTCCCATCCGAGATGGACTAACCCGTCGTATCCGGTCCGTCGGGGAAGGTTTTCATCACCTTCTTAAAAATCTCACCGATGGCGGCTTCATAATCCTGAAACGACTTCATTTCCAAACTACGGCGGGTAAAACCGAAGTTCCGTGTCGACGCATCCTGCTTGGCCTGCCAGAGGGTCGCACCGGTTTCCGCGCTTCTCATTTCAAAAGCGAGTTCTACCTTGGTCGGCGCGTACATGAAATGATACGAGGTCCTCATTTCTTTGACGGTGCAATAAAGCACCGCATCAGCACCGATCAGTTCGCCCACAGTCATGGGTGGCACACTCTCGCTGGAAACGGGCTGGTCCTCATAAACCCTGGCCAGTTTTTCATCAACCATCTTTGCGGAAAATCGCGGATAGCCCTTAAAGTACAGTTCGTCAATCAAACGCTGTCTGACGATCTGTCCGATCATGGGATCCGCCACGTGGTTGATCACCGGCAAAACGACAACCATCCGCGGCATCGACCTCGCACCACCGGGTTTCAGCATAAGCGTCGAAGATTTCTTGGAACCGCAACCCATCATTAAAAAAGAGATTAATAAGGCGCACAAAAGAATGCTTTTTTTTGACATAAGAACCCCTCACCCATAGTTTGTTAATTGGACAATCTTTCCCCTAAAACCAAACCGGACATGAGTCATATTCGCGTCAACACTTGGAAAGACCTTTTACCTAATCTGAATGACGAATATTTCCCAAAATTTCGTCATCCGCTATTTTCTGAACATCGAAAGGCAATTGGGCCGCTGTCACACACCCTGGCGTCCCCTGGACGGTTAAGCGGAATGTCACTTCCCTCCAGGAAAAGCGAACCGGCACAACCTCACGGACACAGGGTATACCGCGTTTCAGAAATTCCTGCAAATTCGTATATTCTTCATAGCTGCGGACATCATTCACCGTCAAGGCGATTTCTTTATCCACATGGTCACGCCGTACGGTTTCATAGCCCAAGGCACGGAGCCGCGACGCTATGGTGCCAACGAAAAATGCTGCCTGAACCTTGACGCGGTATGCCGTCTGATCGAACAACTCGGCTGAAATAACATATTTCTGAATAAAATCGGTCCTTTGTTCCGCAATGCGCCGCCAGGCTTCCTGGTACTTCTTGGGCGGCAACTGCGGGGGAAGGACTGAATTTACAGCCGCTTTCAATGACTGCGCCAAGGCGTCCTCAATGGCCTTTTCTTTTGCCAGCGAGAGGTTCTGCCGTTCGATGGTGCCGACCCCCTCCGCCTCCAGCACCAGTATTTCAGAGTCTTCGGCCGACCACGCAGCGGTTGTTGCCAATAAAAAAGAGGCCGTCAATATCAGTGCTGCCACACAAAACGGCCTCGGCATGTAGAGAGAAACTTTCCCGGAACGCATCCGCTCTTTAACTCTTCTCCCCCGGCGTCATATCATGTTTCAATTTCGTAATCTCTTCGCGGATGATCCGCTCGGCAATCGCCGGGAAGAGTTCCCGTGACATATTTTCCGCGATGGCCGTCACGCGTTTCATGATCTCCTCCTCGGATACGGCGGCCGCCGCCGGAGCAGGTTTTTCTTCTATGACCGCGTCCACCAGTTCATAAACGGTTCGTCCACGCAGGGGTCCCGTGCGATCCATCACATCCGCTTCTTCCACCACATCAACAAGATCGAACACTTTTTTATCGGATTCCGGGGTTACCCTCATTTCACTCATCGGACTATTTCCTCAATTTTTTTATACCACTGTCTCAACAAACCGGAGGGAGTTCACAAGAAACCTGATGATATATTTGTTTTTTCTGCGTTACCACAACTGCAACCCCAGTTCAAGGAAATATTCTTCTCCTCCCAAACTTCGTACACGGGGCTGCCGACGAGAGTGAACGACAAGGGATTATTCTTTACATTCTTTACACAGACGATGAACCGTCTCATAGACGAGCTTTCTGGGCAGGGCCAGATC
>CAZTYA010000095.1:0-6943 GCA_964617255.1 uncultured Syntrophales bacterium | reverse complement strand
GTGGAAGACGGAGATCACGACGTCGATGTAATCGAGCAGGATCCACTTCCCAAAGGTTGTTCCTTCCGTACCCAAAGGCAGGATCCCCGCTTTTTTCATTTTTTCCTGGATGGCGGAAGCGAGGGCTTGGACCTCGCGGTCCGAGGAGCCGCTCATCAGAACATAATAATCGGCAAATGAAGAGATTTCTTGGATTTTGAGGATGACCAGATCTTTCGGTTTCTTTTCCAACGCTGCGTTCACACAGAGCAAAACCCTCTCCTGTGCTGTCAGCTCCAATGTTTCCTCCAATCATGCCTCCTGAAATGAAATGGTTTTGCCCTTTCTGAAAAAACCATCCGATTGCCGCGCCGGACGAATCGATGTTTTCGCAGGCAGCGGTCCAACCCCTTTAATGGTCCTGTAATCGCTTCTTCTTCCGGTAGCAAATAATTCACAGTGTGTCAACCCCGAAGGGTCCAATTGCCGGTTGATGAAGCAGGAGCGGTATGATAGAGACTATCCTTGCCTTAAGAGGCATATTCCGTTTAAAACTTTGATAACAGGTTGAAAAACAGGCATGAGCCATAACGTTCTCAAGCATATCCAGGTCCATATGCCTTTTCATTTTCTCCGTGAGAAGTATCTTCCCCTGGTGCTGGCGGAGCGGATCAATCCGGAAGTGGCCGTCAACCACCGGGATCTGGACGGCTGCCCCCGGGAGGCGTTTCACGAGGTCGGTGAAAAACTCCGGGCGGCGGGATTGCGGGTGACCATGCACGCCCCTTTTCTGGACCTTCGCCCGGGGGCCATCGATCCGGAAATTCGCCAGATAACGGTAAAACGCATTGCGGCCGTTTTAGACCTGGCTGTTTTTTTCCGGCCCGTCTCCATTGTCTGTCATGCAGCCTTTGACGAGCGTTATTACCTGTCCGGCGAGGAACAGTGGCTGAGCAACTGTCTGGAAACGTTTCAAACGTTGCTTCCCCGGGTGGAAGCGCTGCATTGTCCGATCTGCGTGGAGAACGTTTACGAAACCACGCCGGTCATGCTGAAAAGACTCCTGGACGGGGTGAATTCTCCGTACCTGCGGTTCTGCTTCGATACGGGACATCACAACGTTTTTGCCGAAGCCCCCGTTGACGCCTGGATTGATGCGCTGAGCCCTTATTTGACCCAGCTCCATATTCACGACAATCAGGGCGTAAGGGATCAGCATCTGCCTCCGGGTGAGGGGAACTTCCCTTTCCAGAAACTGATCGGCATGTTGCAGGAACGGAATCTGACCCCGATTATCACGCTGGAAACGCATTCCATCGAAAATTTTCGCAAGGCGGTTGCGCGGATCGACGCCCTTGGGTGGTTGCCCCTGTCGGGTGAAAGCACGGCACCGGACGTGGCCGGAGGAGACATAAAACCGTGATGCTCTATGTCGGCAAGAGGCTTTTCTTCATGATTCCGCTTCTGCTCGGAATCACGATTATCTGTTTTGGCGTCATGCACCTGGCTCCCGGATCGCCGACGGACATGCAGACACAGATGAACCCCCGGGCATCCGTTGAGGCTCAGGCGCGGCTGCGGGCCATGTACGACCTGGACAAGCCCCTCTATGAGCAGTACTGGATCTGGCTGAAAAAGGTCGTGGTTTTCGATCTCGGAACGTCCTTTTCTTCCGACCGCCGCCCCGTCACGGAAAAAATCCGGGAGCGGATTCCCATTACGGTCCTTTTGAATGTCCTGTCCCTGATCCTGATTCTGATGGTGGCGATTCCCATCGGGGTGCTTTCGGCGGTCCATCAGAACTCCCTGTTCGACCGTCTGACGAGTGTGTTCGTCTTTGTGGGCTTTGCCGTGCCGACTTTCTGGCTGGCGCTGCTGTTGATGATTTTTTTCGGCATCCATCTGGGCTGGTTGCCCATTTCGGGTCTGCGCTCCCTGAATTATGAATACATGCCTCCCTGGACGGCATTCTGGGATCTGGTCAAGCACCTGATTCTGCCGGTTCTGCTGTCCGCCTTCGGGGGGCTGGCGGGTTTTTCCCGGTTCATGCGGTCGAATATGCTGGAAGTGATCCGGCAGGATTACATCACCACGGCCCGGGCCAAGGGTTTGAGCGAGCGCGTCGTGATCTACAAGCACGCCCTGCGCAACGCCCTGCTCCCGGTGATCACCATCCTGGGGTTGTCCGTGCCCGGACTTATCGGCGGGAGTGTGATCTTCGAGACGATCTTCGCCATTCCCGGCATGGGGCAGCTTTTTTACATGTCCGTCATGTCACGGGATTATCCGGTGATCATGGGTATCCTTTATATCGGTGCGATACTCACCCTGCTGGGCAATCTGATCGCCGATATCTCATATGCTTTGGCGGACCCGCGGATTCGGGTTTCGTCCTGAAATGCCGTAAAAGGAAAGTCCGGTTGACATGTGGCGCATTATCCTTTAGATAAAGGCCGGTTAATTCATTTCAAACCAAGGGGGAGATGTGGCTATGCCTTCTGCAAGTTCCGTTACAATGGGGAGTAATTTTCATAACAGCATTCTCGGCATGATCGTCGACGCGGGCGGTATCGTGCAGTTCGTTCTGTTTTTGCTGCTTCTGTTTTCGGTTGCGTCGTGGGCCATCATTTTTCTGAAATATCGGGAACTGGGAAAGGTCAAAAAGGAGAACAACCAGTTTCTGGATCTGTTCATGAAAAAGAACAAACTGTCCGATCTGATCACGGAAGCCAGAAAATTCAAGAATTCGACAGTGGCGGAGGTTTTTCGTGTCGGTTACGCCGAACTCGCCAAGGCGACCAAGGCGACCAAGCCCTCCGGAAGCGACGAGGCCCTGGCCCCAGTGGCGGAGGACGGCATGATTATTTTCCTCGAACGCGCCCTGGCCCGGACGTGTTCGGCTGAAGCCTCCAAGTTGGAAAAAGCCCTCGGATTTTTGGCGACGACCGGTAATACATGTCCCTTTATCGGTCTTTTCGGAACGGTCTGGGGCATTATGGACACGTTCAAGAGCATCGGTATCCGCGGGTCGGCGACCCTGGCCGTCGTCGCGCCCGGTATTTCCGAGGCACTGATCGCCACGGCGGCCGGCTTGGCGGCGGCAATTCCGGCGGTCATTTTTTACAACTACTTCCTCAACCGGATACGCGGCGTCAACCTGGAGACGGACAACTTCGCGTCCGATTTCCTGAACCTGATTGACCGCTACTACAGCAGAAGATAGTGCGCTATGAAGTATTTTAATCGACACCGTTTATCGGAACACCGGCCCCTGTCGGACATCAACGTCACGCCCCTGGTGGATGTCGTCCTGGTACTGCTGATCATTTTCATGGTGACGGCTCCCATGCTCCAGATGGGCATCGATGTAAACCTGCCCAAGGTGAAGGCAAAGAGCGTCGATATTACAGAGGAAAAACTGGTCCTGACCATCGACGGCAACCGCATGATCTTCCTGAATAAAAACCATGTCCCCCTGGCGGATCTCAAACCGAAACTGGAGGCGATTTTCCAGGACCGCATTGACCGGGAAGTCTATATGCGGGCTGATAAAGAGGTGGCTTACGGTTTTGTCGTCGAAGTCATGTCGGAGATCAGAAAGGCGGGAGTCGACAGGCTGGGCATGGTCACGGAGCCGCCGCAAGAGACTCGGGAATGACGAATTCGGTCGATACGATTACCCTTGATCCGGATCTGGTGGAATCCATGGATCACCTGAGGGTGCGTGCTTACGAGAAGTCAACCCTCGGTCCGGTATTTATCTGCTCCATTGTCATTCACATCGTTTTTCTCTCCCTGATTCTGTTCCGGCCCATGACCAGCGCCGTGAAGTTGACCTTCGGCACCTACTATACGGTTGATCTGGTCCGCGGTGTGGAGCTTTCCGGAGGCAGCCGGGATCAGAGCGCCTTCGCGGAGGAGATGAAGGATCTGCTGAGCGATAAAAGGGATATCGTGCTGAAAAAGAAAACGGATACGATAAATCTGCCACCGATCAGCAGACTCGATGCCCGGAAAAAATCGCCCCAGGAAGTCGACAAGGCTATCGAGGACTTGAGACGGAAAATGGCCGCTAATCCCCAGGGGAAGCATTCTCCGGTGACTACGGATCAAGACGGGGCGCGCGGCGCCGCTCAGGGATCGGATGTGATGAATGCCTATTATGGGGCGATCTGGTCGCGGATCAAGTCGAAATGGGCTTTCCCCGGCGGCATCCTTCCCAAAAACGATCTGGTGGCTGTTGTGCATGTGCGCATCATGAAAAACGGCGCCGTCGAGGACATCTCCCTGGAAAAGCGGTCTGCGAATGCCTTTTTCAACGAATCGGCGGTCAAGGCAGTCAAGAAGGCGTCGCCCTTTCCTCCTTTTCCCGTCGGACTGGGGGAATCAAGCATGGAAGTGGGCATCCGTTTTCATTCCTCGCAGCTTAACATGAGGTAGCCGCCGGATGTTTCGGCCAAAGTAGATCGGCAGTATGGGGTTCGACGTTCTGCCCGCGAGGGATCATAACTTGTTCAAGGTAAATATGTGGCATATGAAAAAAACTTCGCTTATTCGGATCATTTTCCCTGTTTTGCTGGTCGCGGTATGTTTTGCGGGGGCCTCGGCCGCCCGGATTTATCTCGACATTGACTCCCCCGGGTTTGAAAAATTCCCCCTGGCCATCGCCGACTTCCGACAGCAGGGGGGGGAAACCGCGCCGGCCGATTTGTCCCTCTGGTTTCCCAACGAGGTGGGCCGTTATCTTGCGATGACCGATTATTTTCAGATCAAGGATCGCCGGGCCTTTCTGGAGCCTGCCGCCGTTTCTGCGACGGACCCCTTCAAAATCGAATATCCCGACTGGACGACCATCGGTGTGGATTACCTGGTCAAGGGTGTCTTTACCCGACGGGGAACGGTATTCTCTGCTGAAATGCGCGTTTTTGATACCGTCAGGGCGGAAGAGGTGACCCGGAAAACCTATCAGGGTACGCTGGAGGGAAAAACGGTCCTGGCGAAAGCCATGGCCAACGATATCCTGTTCGTCCTGACCGGGACGGCCGGCCTGTTCGACTCGAAAATGACTTTTACGCAAAAAACGCCCCAGGGGGCAGAGATTTATGCTGTGAGCTTCGACGCCTCGGCGCCGGTCAAAATGACCTCCGAATATGCCCTGGTGGTTGCTCCCCACTGGTCGCCCGACGGACGCTATCTTTCCTATACCTCCTACCGGTCCGGAACCCAGGCGATTTACATCAAGGACATGCAGCAGAAAATGACCCGGCGGGTGACGCCCTATCCCGGGATGAATCTGGCCGGTCCCTGGTCGCCTGACGGCCGCAAGATGCTGCTCACCCTCAGCAAGGACGGCAACGAGGAAATCTACAGCCTGGAGATTGCCACTGGCACTCTGACCCGGATCACCCGGCACTTTGCCATCGACGTTTCGCCCACCTGGTCGCCGGACGGGAAGCAGATCGCTTTCGTTTCAAACCGTTCCGGATCACCCCAGATTTATGTCATGAATGAAGACGGCAGCGGAACCCGCAGAATAACGGATGAGGGCGGATACAACACCTCCCCGGTCTGGTCGCCCCGCGGCGACCGGATCGCCTACGAAAGCCGGACGGGAGGGGGATTCCAGGTTTTTACCGTCAACGCCCAAGGGGAAGATGTGCAGGTGGTGACCTCGGCGGGCAAAGGGGTTCACGAAAAGCCGGCCTGGTCGCCGGACGGGCGCTATCTGGCCGTCATTTCCCGGCAGGGAGGGCGTCACCGGGTGATGGTCATCCCGGTGAACGGTTCCAACCCCCGGAAGGTTTATGAAACGAACCGCAAGTGCAACGGCCTGACCTGGTCGCGCTGAACGATTGGCGTGTTTTGTCTGTCATGAAAAAAGAAGCCGCGATAAATTTCCCCATACCGGTTTTTTTCGATTGACCTTTGCCTGCCCGTTATGTTTTCATACACGATACTTTTCCCTGGAATCCATTCGGGCAATTTTGGATGAATGCCGGATTTTTCACAAACAAAAGAAAGTTGGATAAGGAGGGTACGACGATGAAAAGATCTCTGCGCAATGGTTTGATCATGATCGTAATGCTGGGTCTGATGATGATTTTCGGGGGGTGTGCCAAAGAGCCGGTCGTCAAGGAAGAGGTCACGAAACCGCAGAAGCCTGCCGCCACCAAGACTGTGAAACCCAAAGCCGATACAGGGGAACTGGCCACGATCGCAAAAGCCGTTCCCGACGAGGGGACGCCGTCCCAGACAGCCGGTACCGAACGGTTGGGTTATTTTAAGGTGGGAGATTATATTTTTTATGATGTGCACTTTGATTTCGACAAGTATGCCCTGCGATCCGACGACCGGGATGCCCTGACACGGCATGCGAAATGGTTCAAGGATCATCCCCAGTATGTCGTTCTGATTGAAGGCCACTGCGACGAGATGGGCACGGAAGAGTACAATCTGGCCCTGGGCGAACGCAGAGCGGATGCGGTCCGCAAGTATCTGGTCGATCTGGGTGTCGCGGCGGCGAGAATCAAGACGGTCAGTTACGGCGAAGAGATGCCCCTGGATTCTTCGCGGACGGAAGAGGCCTTTGCCAAGAACCGCAGAGCCCACTTTGTCGTCACCCTTGAGAAATAATGGATAAGGCGGAGGATAAAGGGTTGAAGAGCATTCTGAACGCAATCTTCCTGCTGGTCCTCATCGCGCTGGTTTCCGGCTGTGCCACGACGGGTGATTTGAAGCGCCTTGCCGCCCAGGTGGATGAGAATCAGAAACAGACCGACCAACAGCTCAAGACGCATCAGGAAACGCTTGACCGTCTGGACGAATCGGTGACGGCGCTGCATAAAAGCCAGGCCGATGGCGGCGTCGAGATGATGTCCCTGAAAGAGTATCTGCAGGAAATGCAGGGATTGAACGACAAGCAGCGCAAAGACCTGGCCGCCCGTTTCAACCGGAAAGACGACGA
>CAZTYA010000094.1:0-6965 GCA_964617255.1 uncultured Syntrophales bacterium | reverse complement strand
CAAGGAGATATCGCACCACGCGGTTGGCCATCTGGGTGTGGAGGAGTATCGGTACACCGTCCCGCTCCACTGCTACCGCGCTGTACGCCAGTCCGCCCGGTGAAACGATTCCTCGCCTAACGAGGATGACTGTGGTCCCCGGCAGAAGCAGCTCCCACAGACGACCCGGATTGGGCAGATGCGCCAAGACCGATTGACCGTCCAACGCACATTCGACAACGAAGCGATTGGGCCGGTGCAGAAACGTCGCTTTAATCAGGTCCGTTTCCCAGGGGGAAAAGCCATTCAAGATCGGCGAGTTTACGGCTTTCATATCGCTTGTGCCGTCCGTACGCGTTTAATTGTTCCTTGCAATCGCCCGGAAAAACCGTTACCATCGCCCCGCAAAATGCAAATCATGTTCACGTATTTCCTTGTTTTCTATGAAGATTCGCGAGAGCCCGTCTCTCGATGGAACCGGCTGTCCCATAATCGCGTCAGGATGAAATATAACGCATGAATGTCAAATATCCCAACCTTTATCTTAAGTCCGGCCGGGAGTATTCCCGTGCCAAGGGCCATCCCTGGGTCTTCTCCGGCGCCGTCGGCAAGGCGGAGGGAAAACCGGAAGCCGGCGATCTTGTCAAAGCCGTTGCTGCGGATGGAAACCCGCTTGGCCTGGGATTTTATAATCCCCGTACGGACATCGCTTTTCGCCTGCTGACACCGGACACGACCCAGGTCATCGACCGCAGTTTTTGGGAAAAAAGGCTGGCCGACGCAGTGGAACTGCGAAACCGGATCGTTCCGCCGGAGACAAACGCCTATCGCCTGATCAACGCCGAAGGCGACGGGCTGCCGGGACTGATTGCGGACCGTTACGGCGACGGCATGGTCCTGACCATCGGGACGGCGGGTATCGAAAAGGTCAGGGCCGTCATTCTAGATATCCTGACCCGGCACCTTAATCCGGCTTGGATTTACGAGCGGAGTGAAGGCAAATCACGCCGCATCGAGGGTCTCGAAGACCGGATCGGCGTGGTTTATGGCGCAGAGTTGGCGGGCGAGGTGACGGTGCGGGAAAACGGGAAGACTTTCCTGGTTGATCCCGTCCAAGGACAAAAAACGGGGTTTTTCCTGGACCAACGGGTGAACCGGGAACGGATCAGAGCTCTCAGCAGCGGCTTAACGGTTCTGAACTGCTTTGCTTATACCGGCGCCTTTTCCGTTTACGCCGTCTCGGGTGAAGCCAAACGAGTGGTTTCAGTCGATCTTTCGGAAGGCGCTAATGATATCGCCCGACGGAATCTGGGCCTGAATGGTTTTTCATACGAGGGACATCCGGTGGTCAAAGCCGATGTTTTTACCTATCTCCGTGATACGGTTGAGCTTTTCGATCTTATTATCCTCGACCCCCCGGCCTTCGCGAAATCGAAAAAGGATGTTCAACGCGCCAGTCGGGGCTACAAGGATATCAACCTGCAAGCCATCCGTCACTTGAGGGACGGCGGTTTGCTGGCGACCTTTTCCTGTTCGAATCATATCGACACCGACCTCTTCCAGAAAATCGTTCAGGGTGCCGTCGCCGATGCCGGGAAAACGGCCCAGTTGCTCCAGATGCTGGGGCCGGGACCGGATCATCCCGTCAACCTGGCCCACCCCGAAGGACATTACCTGAAAGGGTTTCTGCTCCGTATCACGACCTGACGCCCAAGTCTCACACCCGGGTCAACTGACGGTACTTGATCCGGTGGGGACGTTCACTTTCTGCACCCAGACGCCTTTTGCGGTCCGCCTCATAGTCGGAATAGCCGCCTTCAAACCACACCACACTGCTGTCACCCTCGAAGGCCAGGATATGGGTGGCCACTCGGTCCAGGAACCACCGGTCATGGCTGATCACGACGGCGCAGCCGGCGAAGTTTTCCAAAGCCTCCTCCAGAGCACGCATGGTGTTGACGTCCAGGTCGTTCGTCGGCTCATCCAAGAGCAGGACATTCCCCCCTTCCTTCAGCATGCAGGCCAGATGAACCCGGTTCCGTTCCCCGCCGGAGAGGTTGGCCACCTGCTTCTGCTGGTCCGTGCCGGAGAAGTTAAAGCGGGCCACGTAAGCCCTCGACTTAACCGATACATTCCCCAGTTGCAGCACATCCTGACCGCCGGAAATGACTTCCCAGATCGACTTTTCCGGATCGAGACTCGCCCGGCTCTGGTCGACGTAGGCCAGTTTTACCGTCTCGCCGACGCGGATCTGACCGGAGTCCGCTGTTTCCTGCCCGGTGATCATCTTGAATAAAGTTGTCTTGCCGGCGCCGTTCGGTCCGATGATCCCGACGATCCCGCCGGGGGGAAGCAGAAAATTCATCTTCTCAAAAAGAAGGCGATCTCCGTAACCCTTGGACACCTTTTCCGCCTCCACCACCACTTTGCCCAGACGGGGTCCGGGGGGAATATAGATTTCCAGCTCCTCGGACCGGGCCTCGCCCTGCTGGGACAGGAGGTCCTCATAGGCGCTGATTCGGGCCTTGGATTTCGTCTGTCTCGCCTTGGGGGACATGTTGATCCACTCGAGTTCGCGCAGCAGGGTTTTCTGGCGCTGGGTCTCGGCTTTCTCCTCCTGCCGCAGACGTTCCTGTTTCTGCTGCAGCCATGAGGAATAAGTCCCCTTCCAGGGAATGCCGCGGCCACGGTCCAGCTCCAGAATCCAGCCGGCGACGTTGTCCAGGAAATAGCGGTCATGGGTTACGGCAATGACCGTCCCCTCGTATCGCTGCAGATGATGTTCCAGCCAGGCCACGGTTTCCGCGTCCAGGTGGTTTGTCGGTTCGTCCAGAAGAAGGATGTCCGGTTTCTGCAGAAGGAGCCGGCACAGGGCGACACGGCGCCGTTCGCCGCCGGAGAGGACCTTCACCGGCGTGTCCCCTTCCGGACAGCGCAGCGCATCCATGGCCATCTCCAGTCGGGCGTCCAGATCCCAGGCGTCCATGGCGTCAAGTTTTTCCTGGACCTCACCCTGGCGGGTGATCAGACGATCCATTTCATCGTCCGACATGGGCTCGGCGAACTGCTCGTTGATCCGGTTATATTCATTTACCAGATCGACCGTTTCCTGGACGGCTTCCTCGATAATGCCCCGCACCGTCTTGGCGTCGTCCAGGTGGGGTTCCTGTTCAAGAAAACCGATGGAGTAGCCCGGGCTGAAGATAAGCTGGCCGTTGAATTCCTTGTCCACGCCGGCCATAATCCGCAGGAGCGAGCTTTTGCCCGAACCGTTCAATCCCAGAACGCCGATTTTTGCACCGTAGAAATACGACAGGGAAATATCCTGGATCACCGGTTTCTTGTCGTAAAATTTGCTCACCTGCATCATGGAAAAAATGATCTTGTTACCTGGTTCGCCCATTCGTTACTTCCTTTCTTATGATCAGTTTGAATTATTCGCCATAGCCGTCATTCTTCCGGTTTCTCACCACCGCTGCCTTCGATCAGCGCCAGGGCTTTTCGCGCCGCCTGTTGTTCCGCTTCTTTTTTGGTCCGGCCGGTCCCCTCCGTGACGATGCTTCCGGTGGTAAGCCGCACTGCAAAAAGCTTGTGATGGTCAGGACCGGATTCGCCGGTGAGGGTGTAAGCCGGAATATCCCTGAATTTCTTCTGTGCGACCTGCTGGAGCGCCGTCTTGTAATCCGCATAGCGAAACTGTTCCGGATTGCGCTCCAGGAGAGGAACAAAAAACGTCTGAAACCACTCGGTCAATCTCTGGAAGCCGCCGTCCAGATAAATGGCAGCCACCACAGCCTCCAGTGTATCCGAAAGAATGGACACCTTGGTTTTTCCCCCTGAAGATTCTTCTCCTTTACCCAGGCGGACATAGTCGCCCAGGCCGATCATCCCGGCGACAACACTCAGGGAACGCTCGTTTACGAGCGATGCCCGGAGCTTGGAAAGCTGGCCTTCCGTAAAATGCTCATGGGATTTAACCAGCATGTCGCTGATGCAGAAACCCAGAACGGCATCGCCTAAAAACTCCATCCGCTCATTATTTTCCCAATCCAGATTCATGTTCTCATGGGCGAAGGAACGATGCGTCAGGGCCTGGTCAAGAAGCGTTCTATCCCGGAATTTATACCGGAGTTTTTCCTCCAGTTCCCGCAAAAGACGATCCCGTTTTTCAGGCATGGGTGATCCTCCCCCAGAGTTGTCCGTCTTTCTCGTCCATGACCCGAACCGAAACAACGTGATTGACCCAATCCGGCGCCTCCTGTTCAAGAATCATGTTCAGGTAATTGTCCGTCCATCCCTGCACGCTTTTTTTATCTCTACCTTCGTAACCTTCGATGAGAACGGGCAGTTCGGCGCCGACAAACGAGCGGGCAAATTCTCTCTTCTTTTTAGCTCCCAGGCATCTCAACGTTTCCGCTCGCTCCTTTTTGGTCTTCTCCGCCACCTGTCCTTGCATGGCAGCTGCGGTTGTTCCGGGCCTTCGGGAATAGGGAAATACGTGGAGGTAAGTCAGAGGCAGGGATGCGATCAGATCAAAGGTGTTTTGAAAGGCGGCCTCATCCTCACCGGGGAAACCCGTCATGACGTCGACGCCGATTCCCGCCCGGGGCACTTTAAACCGTATCTTTTCGATCAAATCGCGGAAGAAAGACCGGTCATAGATTCGCCGCATGGCTTTCAACACGTCATCGTCCCCGCTTTGCAGAGGAACATGAAAGTGCGGACAGACCATGTCCGATCCGCTTATCCAATCAATCAGTTCGTCGGTCAGCTCGGCGGGTTCCAGGGAACTCAAGCGGATCCGCGGGACAGGACGCTCCCGCTCCACTGCTATCAGCATGTCCAAAAGACAGATTGATCCCGGCAAATCCCTGCCGTAAGCGCCCAGATGAATTCCCGTCAGCACAATTTCCTGATATCCGGCCTCTCCCAGACGCCGGAGTTCCATCAGCACGGTTTCCAACGGAAGGCTGCGGCTCCTGCCACGGGCCGCAGGCACGATGCAGTAGCTGCAGCAGGCGTTACAGCCATCCTGAATCTTCAGAAACGCCCGCGTGTGACCCGGGAAAAACGATGCCGCCTGGAAATGGATATCCTTCACCCGGCTGATGTCGCCGACCTGAACTTTCCCACCGGCAACGGCCAGAGCTTCGATGCGCTCCGGCAGGGTCATCTTCTCATCACTCCCCACAATGAGGGAAACTTCCGGCATGGCCGCAATCTCTTCCGGGGCTACCTGGGCATAACAACCCGTCGCGACAATGATTGCCCCCGGGTTGGCGCGGAAAGCCCGGCGGATCAACTGGCGGGCCTGGTAATCGCTGCGGCCTGTTACGGTGCAGGTGTTGATGACATAGATATTGGCCCAAGTATTGAAGGGCACGACCGAGTAACCCCGTTTTACAAATTCACCCACCAGGGCGGATGACTCATACTGGTTTACCTTGCAGCCCAGAGTCGTAATCGCCACTTTCTTTGCGCAATCCTGCTGTCCGGCGTCAGGCCTCATGGCTCATCTCCCTGACCGCACTCGATACGCCTGCGATGCGCATATGTGCAGAGCCGATTTTCCGGTTTTGCTTCATACCCCAAATCCAAATCCGGCATTCATTCACCTAATATCCCGGAATAATTAATCATATTTCCAACATGCCTTTTTCGTAACTATTTCATAGACCCCTGCTTTGTCAAGGTGAAAGGAAGGCTGGATTTCCATGCTGTTTTTCTGTAAATTGGCCCTGTGTTGTATTGTTTGCGTTGCATGGCTCGTCGATAACCATCACTTTTCAGGAGGTTTTAACGACATGGACGAATTCATCAAGTACATAACCAGTCACCAATTCACGGTAATCGTGGCCGTTTTCTGCGCCTTTTTCATTACCTGGTTTGTCTTCAAAAAGCTTTTCAAACTGGCCCTGATCGTTTTCCTCATTTTTCTCGGCATCTGCGGATACTTCTACTGGAAGAACCCGGACACGGCCAAGCAGAATATCAAATCAACCCTGGAAAAGGCGGAACAGAAAACCATTGAATCCGTAGAAAAGGGCATAACAACTTACAAAAAAGGAAAGGAATATATCGAGAAGGGCAAGCAGACAATCGAGCAGGCCGATAAGATGCTGAACCCGAATACGGGAAAGGACGCCAAACCTTAGCGGGAAGGCTTTAGACGGCTAAAAGAGATTAATCTCCATGGCGCGGGCGGAACAGGCGGTTACGCACAGTTCGCAGCCGTTGCACCGTTCGGGATCGAATTTGACCTGCCAGGTTTCCCGGTCGAAATACAGGGCGCCGGTCGGGCAGAAAGCCGTGCAGGCACCGCAGTGGACACAGCGGTCCAGGTTCTGGCTGACGCTCTTGGACAGAGATTCAACCTTGAGTCCCTTTTCCTTGAGAAAACGGATTCCGGCATCGAAGTTCTCCTTCGTTCCCGTCAGTTCGAGAACGATGACGCCTTCACGACGGGGGAAAATGCGCGCCTTCAGAATGTTGAAGATGAGATCATGCTTCCTGACCAGTTCGTAGATAATCGGTTCTTCGACAATATCGGCGCTATAGCGGATAACAATCTTTCTTGAATACATGCCCTGTCCTGTTTTACCCGGTTTCTCAGGGGGGTTACGTTACGGAAAGCCTCCCTTCTTGTCAAGATATTTGTAAGCTTTATCGGTGTGTCTTTCTGTTTAAGTCGGGTTCAGTTTATGATTGAGAAATCTTGGCTGAATGAAGCGAAGGTGAAGGAGAAAAATGATGAAGCAACGCGTAAATTTTGGCTGGTATGTTTTCATGGGGTTCATGCTGATCATGGCTTTGGCCGTCGGAGCATGTGAAAAGAAAGAAAACCGGACAGCGCCCGGACAAAGCAGCGCCTCAGAAACCGACGGGTCTGCCAGCCCATTCAGCCAGGAGGGCATGGCAAGCATTTCCGACAACCCCGCTTTCTTTGCCTCCCAGGATCTTGTCCCTTCCAGCGCCCCCGTCAAAGA
>CAZTYA010000093.1:0-7054 GCA_964617255.1 uncultured Syntrophales bacterium | reverse complement strand
GCAACCGCGATCGCTTCCCGATTGAGAAACTCATCACGCACCGCTTCAAACTGGACCAGGCCCAGGAGGCCATGGAAAAATCCTTTGATGAGGATGCTTTGAAAGTGGTCTTCACGCCTTAGTCGAAGAGTGTATCCAGGGAAGGGAATTGAGGAGGAATCAATTGATGAAAAATGAGAAATTAGTGGAGATGTGCCATATCACCAAGAATTTCCCCGGCGTGCGGGCTTTGGATGATGTGGATTTCGATCTCTTCTGCGGAGAAACCCATGTGTTGATCGGCGAAAACGGCGCCGGGAAATCGACACTGGTAAAGATTCTGGCAGGCGTTTACCCGTTGGAGAAGGGCTCGATCCTGGTCAACGGCGAGGAAAAACGTTTCCATAACACCTCCGCGGCGCAAAAATTGGGTATTTCGATCGTCTTTCAGGAATGTAATCTGATCCCGACATTGACCGTTGCCCAAAACATTTTCATCAACCATGAGATCTATAAAGCAGGTCTTTACCTGGATGTGGATGGAGAAGTAAAGGCAGCCCGAAAACTGCTAAATGACCTAAAAATAAAAATCGACCCGGCTGCTTTGGTTGAGAACCTCAGCATAGGCCAGCAGCAGATGGTTTCCTTTGCGCGCGCGCTTTCGTTCAATCCCAGGATTCTTATCCTGGATGAACCGACTTCATCCCTGACCCGGGGAGAAACTGAATTGATGTTCGAAATCCTGAAGCAGCAGAAAGCATCCGGAGTCGGCATCATCTATATTTCCCATCGTTTGGAAGAGTTGTTTGAGGTCGGCGACCGCATCACCATTCTAAGGGATGGCAAACTCATTGCCACCAAGGGCATCAAGGAGATCAATCTGCAAAACGCGATCCAAATGATGGTAGCCCGTGATATTAAGGAAATGTATCCCAAAGAGCCCGCGCAGATCAAAGCGGAAGCCCTCCGTCTGGAACATCTTTCCCGCAAGGGCATCTGCCAGGATATCAACCTGAATATCCACGAAGGCGAAGTGGTGGGGCTATACGGATTGGTGGGAGCCGGGAGGACGGAAACCATGCGGATTGCGTTCGGCATGGAACCCCTAGATTCCGGTTCGATATTCCTGCGAAACGAGGAAGTTAAACATCTCACCCCAAAACGTGTTGTGGAGAAGGGTATTGGTTTCGTCCCCGAAGATAGAAAGAAAGAAGGACTTTGCCTGGGATTGCCCCTGAAAGAAAATGTTATCCGGGCATCATTGGATAAGCTGTTCAGATCCGGTTTTGTCTTCTCCCGGCAGGAGGAAAGTATAGCGGCACGGTATGTAAAGGAGCTCTCCATTGCCACCCCTTCAACTTCCCGTTTGGCGATGTTTCTGAGCGGTGGGACCCAGCAAAAAGTGGTTTTAGCCCAATGGCTTTGCGTTGGAACTTCCATCCTGATCTTGGATGAACCCACCCGCGGTATCGATATTGGAGCAAAAGTCGAGATTTACCGCATGATCAATGACTTGGCAAAGGCTGGCAATGCGATCCTTGTGATTTCCTCGGAATTGCCTGAAATCATGGGAATCAGCGACCGCATCTATGTAATGTGCAGAGGAAAGATCACCGGAGAATTTGACCGCAAAAAGATGTCGGCTGAAAAGATCATCGCTTGCGCTTTCGGTTCTGAGGAGGCAATCAATGCAGCCTAAGTTGGGATTTCTCAAGAGAATGCCTGGGATTACCTGGGTCTTGCTTCTTCTTATCGTCATATTTTCATTTATCAGCCCACGTTTTGCTCACCCGGATAATATTTACAACATTATCCGACAGAGCACAGTACTGACTATTGTCTCCCTTGGTATGATGGCTGCCATCACCAGTGGTGGGATTGATCTATCTGTAGGTTCACTTGTGGGATTATCCGGTGTCCTGGTGGCATACCTGGTGAAAAATGGAATGAACTGGTTCCTGGCAATCGTAATTGGTGTTCTCGTATGTTCTTTCTTCGGAATGATATCCGGCCTGGTTATTTCGAAAGGAAAAGTATTTCCGTTCATCGTGACTTTCGGTATGCTTTTCATGATTCGCAGCATTTCTCTGGGATTCACGCAGGGCGGATCGCTTCACATCGAGAGCCAGACATTTTCGATGATCAATGCAGGATATTTCCTTTTTATACCGATACCATTCTGGATCTCCCTCGTGCTTTTCATTTTCGTGTTGTTCCTCATGAACCGTTCCGTTTTTGGCCGTTACATTTTCTCCATCGGCATCGATTCGAACGGCGCAAGGTGGATGGGTATCAACGTTGATCTGTATAAAACGCTAGTGTACGTACTGAGCGCAACATTGGCAGGTATCGCGGGCGTTGTCCTTGCAAGCCGTGTGAATACCGGCAATGCCCTGATTGGCCAGGATACCCAATTCTATGCAGTTGCGGCTGTCGTGATTGGCGGTACTCCCATCACGGGTGGAAGAGGGAATCTGGTCGGTGCTGTACTGGGGGCGCTGGTTATTACTATTATCCAGAATGGATTAACCCTGCTCGGATTTTCCAGTGAATTGACATCAGCGATTGTCGGTTTGACCTTAGTGCTTGGGGTAATTTTGGCTCAATTTGCTTATCGAGGAGAGACTCATGGTGAACGGTCAAATTAACACAGCTTCCAACCAGAGACTGACTAAGTCCAGGCTCCTGAGTATGTTCAGCCGTGTGGCTGTGTTGGTGATCATGATGGCGGTTATGGCGATCTTGAGCCCTTCTTTTTTTACGGTCAGCAATCTCTTAAACATCCTGAGGCAAGCTGCTCCCATCTTCATTATTGGCGCCGGACAGACTATTGTAATCCTCGCACGTGGGATCGATCTTTCCATGGACAGCGTGGCTTCCTTGACCGGCGTGATCATGGCGACCATCATGGTAGATAACAAGGTACCTTTTTACTTTGCAATGCCTTTGGGGTTGCTCATGGGCATGGGCATGGGTTTTGTGAATGGTTTTGTCATCACAAAGATCAAACTCCCCCCATTTGTAACCACTTTTGGCACGTATCTTTTATTCAAGGGATTGACCGTGTTATGGGTGCGCGGACGAGTGATCTCCGGCTTCTCCGACAGTTTCCATTTCCTTGGTGTCGGCAGAATCCTGGGTATTCCGGTGATCATCTTTATTGCCATGGCTGTTTATTTGATTATCCGCATTCTGTTAAAAAACACAACCTTTGGAAGAAAGATCTATGCCATCGGTTCGAATCCGGATGCAAGTCGAGTATCAGGCATCCAGATAGAGCGGATTTTGATCATCGCTTACATCCTTTCCGCAGTCCTGGCAACTTTCGGAAGCCAATTGTATATATCCCGCATCAATTCCGCCAAATCCGATTTTGGAGAGGGTTTCGCTTCGGATGCAATTGCTGCTACTTTGATCGGCGGGACATCTTTTGAGGGAGGTGTAGGAACAATTGAAGGAACTGTGATCGGTGCGATCATCATTATCCTTCTTCAGAATGCCATGAATTTGTTAGGTATTTCCACGTATTGGCAGGGTTTTGCCACAGGATTGGTGATGATCGTTGCCGTGTTGGGAGACACCTATTTGAATAGTATTGCCAAGAAATATGAAGGTTAATCACAGACACAAGCTTGCAGGAAAGGAGGCAAATTTATTAAAGAAGAAAATAATTGGTTGAGTAAATGAAAGAAACAGTTTGTTAATAAACCTGAATCGGAAATTTAAGAGGAGAACAAAATGTCAAAAGTCTCAAGAATCATTTTAGTAGTGGCAATGCTTTCCATGACATATTTCGTTATGGGTTGCCAACCGGCTGCGGCGGCCACGGAAGCTGCGCCAGCGGCTGCTGAAACCGTAGCAGAAGCACCTGCCGCGGCTGCACCTGCTGCAGATGTGGCTGTAAAAGCCCATTATAAATTTGCCTGGATTATGCCTGACATGTTCAATCCGTTCTGGGTGTACATGCGCCAGGGTGCTGAAAAAGCCGCTGTTGAAATGAAAGCGGAAGGCATCCAGATCGATATCCAGCAGATGGCTCCCATCAACACGTTCAACGTCGAAGAGCAGGTCGCGATTTTCGAGAATGCAATCACCATGAAAGTGGATGCGATCGGTATTTGCGTAATCGATCAGACCACCGTGATTGACCAGGTTAACAAAGCCGTAGCTGCTGGAATTCCGGTTGCCGCATTGAGCACGGATATTCCCAATACCAAGCGGACGATCTATTCCGGTTTCGACAATATCAAGCAGGCTACCGATGTTGGTGAATATGTCATCGAACATAATGAGGGCAAAGGTAATTACATTATCCTTTCTGGTTTGGCTGGGAACCTGATCTCCGAGCAGCGCGATACCGGTTACAAGGCTGCCATCGCCAACCATGCCGATACCAAATTGCTTGACCTGCAGCCCGCCAACTTTAACAGGGCTGAAGGCATGTCCGTTATGGAAAACATGCTCCAGAAGTATGGTCCCGGACAAATCCAGGGTGTTTTCTGCGTGAATGACGAAGTTGCTTTGGGCGCAATCGAAGCGATCTATGCCGCAGGGCGTGAGAAAGAAATCGCAGTCGGCAGCATTGATGGCAATATGGATGCTGCTCACTCGATCAAAGACGGCAAGATGCTGGTCACTTCATCCTCCGATCCCTGGTATGAAGGCTATGTTGCAGTGAAGGGTTTGGTTGAATTCCTGCAGACCGGCAAGACCGCAGAAAATCCCGAAGTGAAGCCGATCCTCTATGATGCTTCCAATGTTGATGAACTGCTGGCCAAGGCGGAAACCTACGCCTCATACTACAAACCCTAAACGATAAATCGATAAGGGAAAAGCACCTTAATTTTTTAAAAGAAGCGGAGGGGATACAGGACGAATCCTGTATCCCCCCAACAAAATTATTTTATCTCTAAAATGGAGTAAAAAAAATGATTATTGATTTTCACACCCACCCTGAATTCAAATCATTGAACGAACTTTATTCTCCCGAGGAATTTATCGCCGGAATGGATAAGGGAGGTGTGGATATTTCCTGCCTTTTTGGTAATGATCAAGCAGATCCGGGTGACTGCCCAAAATGGCGGGACAGCCGTTTCATGGCAGTACCGACGAATTTTTCGGATGAACAATTATCTGCTTTCTGCAATCACTTCCCTACTCGTTTGATTGGCTTTACTTCAATAAACCCTAATCGCTACCAGCCCGAAAGAAAGGTAGAAAGAGCGATTAAAGAATTCGGAATGAAGGCTGTGAAACTTTACCCTCATTCCGGCTTCTATCCCAATGACCCCCGTCTTTCTTTGACATATAAATTCTGCCAGGAGATGGGAATACCAGTGGTGATCCATACCGGACCCAAGGCCGTGCGGTGGCAATGGATGAAATACAACCAACCCATATACGTGGATGATGTGGCCACCAATTTCCCTGACCTGAGAATTGTGATGTGCCATGGCGGTTACCCCTGGACGGAGGAATTTATCACTGTGGCTTATACCAATCCCAACATCTGGGTAGATTTAACATTCATGGAAGTCATTGAGGAAACATATCTCCTTCCCGGTTTGGTCGAAAATACGGTTAAGCGCCTTAATAAGTTGATCGGTGCCAAGAGATTGTTATGGGGCACCGAGGGGCCATATATGAACCTGCCGTTATACGGAGTTCATGACCCTTCCTATTATGAAATTTCCCAGCAAAAGCTGGTTAAGCGTTTCGATTTCTTCAGCGAGGAGGATAAACAGGACATTCTTGGCAATAATGCCGCTCGCTTGCTCGGCATACATTAAAAAAAAATCTTGAGAGGTTGGTTATGATCAATAAATACTTGATTCACGTTGATGAGGTAAAGCCTCTGGATGTTGGGCTTGATGAAGGATTCCAGGGCGTCGATTCACGCTTGGTCATCTCCGATGAAACAGTTGGGTCAGACAAATCGTGCCTGTTCCGGGTTATTTTCCCCAAAGGAGCTTACCACGGACCTCATTATCACTCCGAGTCCGATGAAATTCTGTTTGCTTTACGGGGAAAAGCGATCCAATGGATTGACGGGACTCCATATATTATGACACCCGGCTCTGCCATGATCCTCCCAAAGAACGCTGTCCATTGGATGCGCAATGATTGGGATGAACCGTTCGAGGTGATCGGTTTTTACCCGGATGTTCCTAATTTTGAAAAGACCGGGCAAAAGGTTGTAGATAACTGGGAAGATTACGATTTTGAACCCCATCCAAATAAATAATCTGAAAGGAACTTACGAATATGGCCAAAAAAGAATATTACGAATTATCCATGGAGCAGGAATGGAAGGATGATACTCATCGGGCGTATGTCACCATCGAATCCATGGGCGCAACCGTAAGGCTGCTTAAAGAAGACGACGTCATGGAAGTTCTGGATGGCGCGTTCGATATGCACGTGCATGCCTTTCCCGATCCTCTGATCGATACCGGCTGGGATCAATTCCAGGTGACCAAGATGGCAACGGATGCCGGAATGGGCGGCTGCAACTTCAAAGCTCACACCTTCCCGACTGCATCCACCGTGCCTTTCGTCAACATGATGGTCGAGGAATATGCGAAAAATGCAGGAAAGAAACCTGCCAGAGCTTATGGCGGTATTGTCCTGAATTATTTCTCGGGTGGGTTGAATCCCGATTCGGTGGAAATGGTCGCGCGCCTGGGTGGAAAGACAGTTTGGCTGCCCAGCCACGATTCCGCTCATCATAACCGCATCATTGATGATCCGGGTACGCACTGGATTGAGTTGTTGGACGAAAATGATAAACCCGTACCGGAACTCTACAAGATTTTCGAGATCGTGGCAGCCAACGACATGATCCTGGATCCCTGCCATGCCAGTACCAAACAGCGTTTCGTAGTGATTGAGGAAGCCAAAAAAATGGGCGTGAAGCGCTTCATGATCACCCATCCCAACTGGAACGTGACAAAGATGACCATGGACCAGATGATCGAGATTAGCCGCATGGGGCCATATATCGGTTTGTTTGCGTATGGCGATATTCCCAATTACAACAACCCCAAGTGCGATCCGAACTATTTCATGGAATGCA
>CAZTYA010000092.1:0-7111 GCA_964617255.1 uncultured Syntrophales bacterium | reverse complement strand
CAACATCACCCATGATGCGCCGGAAGGTGCGTTTCCCATGCTGATTAAAATCCCGTTGCAGCCTTTCCTGGAGTTGTTTGAGGGAAAGGGCGGGTTTGAGATCGATCGATACGCTGACGGGTCCGCGCTCCAGAGCATCGATGATCGACAGGCTCATTAAAAGTGTGATCGGCCCCCCGATACCGAAATGGGTCATCATCATCTCCCCCTGGCGGCTCTCCAGAATGGGCGTGGGAGGTTTCTTGATTCTGATGCCGCGGCCGGTTTCGTAAGGAGGAATCAGGTTAATGTTGATTTTTTCGGCCGGGCAGGCAAAAGCGGTCATCCGCACATGCATGAGGCTCACCCCCTGCATGGATGCGGCTAACTCTGCTTCCTTAACAATCAGCGGCACCAGAGCCGGGCGTAGCGTCACAATTGTATGTCCGAGCCGGGTCACCATCCGGTGGCCGTCTCCGGTCGAGCCGGTCAGGGGGTAAGTTGCTCCTCCGGTAGCCAGCACCACGGCTTTTCCCGGGTATCGGCTCTTCTCGGTTTGAACCCCGGCAATTCGCCCTTCCCGGCAATCCAGGGTAACCACTTTCACCCCTGTGTAAAGAGCAACGCCATGATTCCCCAGATGCTGGAGCAGAACCCGCACAACGTCCCGGGCGTTATCAGTAACGGGAAAGATTCTTCCGCCACGTTCCACCTTGGTTTCCAGACCGTGCGCCCTGAGCAGCAAAAGGAGATTTTCCCGGGGAAATTCGTGCAGCGCCCTGTAAAGAAAGGGACCGTTTTCACCGAACATGGCAATGAACCCCTTCAAGTCCTTTACATTGGACAGGTTGCAGCGGGTCTTGCCGCTCAGAAGGATTTTCTTTCCCGGCTGGTCCATCTTCTCCAGAAGCAACACCCGAGCCCCCGCCTCAGCGGCCCGTCCCGCGGCCAACATACCACTCGCCCCGGCGCCGACAACGATAACATCATATATTTTTTCTTTTCTTCCCGCCCCGGGCATAATATTGCTGCTCCCAACCCCTTGTCTTGAGGAAATACCGTCCCTGTGTTACAAAATCCCAGTTTATATTTTTGACCAATATCATAAAGGGAGAAAAAGTGAACCGTGAATGTTCCTCAATCCCTGGTCGTGATGACTTCCCGGATTTTTCTTCAGGTCCGCCCCCTTGTCCATCGCCATCTGGCGGCGTGGGCAGCAAAAGCCGCAACGATTCCCGATGCGGAACTGCGGCGGCAGGCCCTGATGAGCATCCGGAGTAAAACCTTCCACTGTGAAGGCGGGTCGATTTATGCACTTCTGGCGGGCGACCGTTATGCGGAGGCTATCAGTTTCATTATTGCCTACCAGACTATCAGCGATTATCTGGATAATCTCTGCGACCGAAGTACCTCATGTGACCCCGAAGATTTCGCTCTCCTCCACCAGTCGATGCGTCATGCCCTGTCGCCGGCGGAATCTCTCATCCCTTATTACAAAAAACATCCGGAGCAGGAGGACGGGGGTTATCTGGTTGCTCTCGTGGATACCTGCCGGAAGGCACTAAAAGCGCTGCCGCAATACCCCCTTATCGCGCCGACGCTACGTGAACTTGCTGATTATTACTGCCAGCTTCAAATCCATAAACACGTCCGGAAAGAGGAACGGGAACTCCGTCTGGAAACATGGTTCACAGCTTATCAGCGTCATCTCCCCAAGATGACCTGGTACGAGTTTTCCGCCTGCGCCGGTTCCACCCTGGGAATCTTCTGCCTCGTTTCATACGCTTTCGCCAACCGCCTGACCCCTTCCCTGGTTCAACAGATCAAGGAAGCCTATTTCCCCTGGGTACAGGGACTCCACATCCTGCTCGACTATCTCATCGATCAGGAGGAAGATCGCCTGAGCGGCGACTTGAATTTCTGCGCCTACTATCCATCCGAAGAACGGCTGACCAGCCGTCTAACCCATTTTTACCGTCAGGCCGCTCTTTGTATCGGCGAACTCCCCGACACCCGTTTCCATAGGATGATCAACAAGGGTCTCCTCGGCATGTACCTGGCGGACCGTAAAGTTTCTGCGCAACGGGAAATCCGCCGCGTCGCCCGGAAAATGATCCACCTGGGCGGCGGTGTGGCCTGGTTTTTCTTCATCCACTGCTGGGTATACCGCCGTCTGAGAAAGCCCCTCTGAAGAAAAATACCCCAGCTTTGGGGAAAAAAGAATCAATCAGGCGGGTCGGCGTTTCGCACCATGGCTGGAATATTTTTGTAACTAATCCATATTAAACGCTTTATCTCACACTCTCTTTTTGCTGCCGGCATGGCATGTAAGCTGCTTTATCTGGCCAAATTCAAATTGGAGGTGTCATGGATGAAACGTTTTCTGGTGTGTGTGATCGGTTTTGTCTTTCTCTTTACCCTGACGGCCATGGCGATGAATCAGGCGGGCGCCGCCACGGCAAAAACGGACCCGGTGAAAGAAAAAATTGCGAAAAAGCAAAAAACCGGTACCGTAATCAATCTGACGGACACGAAAATCAAAATTGAATTCAAGAAAAAGGGCAAGGTGGAAACGATGGAATTCGCCCTGCTCAAGCCGGTCAAGGTCGAGGTCGGCGAAAAGGTTACCGTTTATTATACCGACAAGGACGGTCAGAAAGAGGCCATTAAAGTTAAGGTCAAGAAAGGTTCCGCAAAAAAACCCAAGAAAGCTAAAACCGTTTCGTAAAAATTAACCGAAAACAGTCCCTCCCCCAAAAGGTACGGAAAGAACTTCTTCCGTACCTTTTTTATGTCCTCAAAGGAATCACGAAATGAGTTAAGCAAGGTCCAGCGGCATTTTCTCTTTGACATTGCCGGTCTTTTGCGTTATCCCATTCAGCGAAAAAGATTGCGGTTTCACGGCTTGCTTTCGCTTTGAAATCAAAAAGATGATTCATCATACACAGGACAGCCTTGAAGGTGTCCATTTTCATTTTCAACAGAGAAAGAAAGGAAGGTTTTTATGGTGCGGATCGGCATTAATGGTTTCGGACGCGTAGGCAGGCAGGTATTGAAAGCCGTCATCGAGAAATACAGCGACAATTTGGAAGTGGTTGCCGTCAATGATCTTTTTGACGTGAAAACGAATGCTCATCTCTTCAAATACGATTCAAACTACGGCAGTTTCTGCGGAGATGTCGCGACGGCTGAAAATACCCTGATCATCAACGGCAAACCCATTAAAAGTTTTGCCTGTAAAGATCCAGCGGCGATTCCCTGGAAAGCTGAAGGGGTGGACATTGTCGTAGAAAGCACGGGGCTTTTTACGGAGGGACCGAAGGCGGCGGTCCATCTGGCCGGCGGCGCCAAGAAAGTCATCATTTCCGCACCGGCGAAGCAGGAAGACCTGACGGTTGTCATGGGCGTAAATGAGAACGCCTATGATCCTGGAAAACACCATATACTCTCCAACGCTTCCTGTACAACGAACTGCCTGGCGCCCCCCGTTTCGGTAATCCACAAGACTTTCGGAATCGAAAAGGGCATGATGACCACCATTCACGCCTACACCAACGACCAGCGCATTCTTGATCTGCCGCACAAGGATCTTCGCCGGGCCCGCGCCGCAGCACTCAGCATTATCCCGACGACAACCGGCGCTGCCAAGGCGATTTCTCTGGTCATTCCGGACTTGAAGGGCCGTTTCGACGGCTATGCCCTGCGGGTACCCACCCCGACTGTTTCCGTCGTCGATTTCGTGGCGGAACTCAAAACAAAAACCACAACCGACGCTCTGCGTACCGCCCTGAAACAGGCCGCCACCGGAGAGTTGAAAGGGATCATGTGCTGTGAGGAAACGCCCCTGGTGTCAATGGACTTCAAGGGAAACAGCCACTCCTCGATCGTGGATGTAGAGTTCACCACGGTGCTGAACGAAAATATGGTTAAGGTCGTCGCCTGGTACGACAACGAGTGGGGGTATTCCTGCCGTGTCGCCGACCTGGCGGCTTACATTGCGCAGAAAGGATTGTAATCTCTTTCCGACACGAAAATTTTTCATCATCCGGGGGGGTGAAAAATGGCAACGCGTATTCTGGTCATCGCCCACGACCATACCACTTGTTTTATACGGGAGGCGTTACAAGCCTCCGGGACCATTATCAATCCATGCGCAGGCCCGCCGGGTTTCAAACCGCCGGGCCTGTCGCATTATGATCTCATTATCGCAGAAATACAATCGGTCCGTCAGGGCGGCTTCGAACCTTTACGCACCGCCGCGCAGGAGATTCCCTTGATCCTGATTTTACCTGCCGGAGAACTGGAAAGCGCCCGCGACACCATAAAATGGGGAGCCTGGGACTATATCCACCAACCTTTCTCGACGGATGCGATCCGAGCTGCCGTAAGACACGTTAGACAAGTCCAGGAAGTCTATAGGAAACGTATCGACCCGTCGCCTCACGCTGATGATACGCCTCCCCGCTTTACCGGAACATCACCCACCATGATGACATTTTACCGGCAGCTCGCCCGTGTAGCCGACTCCAGCGCCAGTGTGCTGATTGAAGGAGAAAGCGGAACAGGGAAAGAATTGACCGCCCGCGCACTCCATGACCTCAGCGTGCGCCGGGAAAACCCCTTCCGGATCATCCACTGCGGCGCGATTCCGGAGGCGCTGCTGGAATCCGAACTGTTCGGGTATGAAAAAGGGGCTTTTACCGGAGCGGATCGTTCCCATCCCGGCCTGATCGAAACGGCTCAAGGCGGTACACTTTTTCTCGATGAAATTACAGAAATGGCGCCCGCTCTCCAGGGTAAACTGCTGCGATTTCTGCAGAACGGAGAAGTGCGGCGTCTGGGCGGCCATATAATCCGGCATCCGGCCGTTCGGGTCATCGCCTCGACCAACCGCGATATGGACCAGGAAGTGGTCAAACAACGCTTTCGGGCCGATCTGATGTTCCGCTTTGTCGTTCGCTTGAAGACGCCGCCGCTTCGCGAACACAGGGAAGATCTCCCCCAACTGGTAGAGACCTTTTTCCAGAGGTTCAAGATGCCGGGGATATGCGTGTCTTCCCAGGCGATGGCGCTGCTACATGCCTATGAATGGCCGGGCAATGTCCGGGAACTGGAGAATGTGCTCCACCAGACCCATTTACTTTCTCCCTACCCGGTTATCCGGCCGGAACATCTTCCCGAACGTTTTCGACATCCGTTGATCACACAACCATCACTCTTAACGCCTTTGCAAACAGCGGAACGGAATCAGATCATGCAGGCGATTCAAAATCAGGGGTGGAACCGGAGTCGGACAGCTCGGATTTTGGGAATCGATCGTAAAACACTCCGGTTGAAAATGCATTTCTACGGCTTGAAAGATGAAGATGGTTGAGCCGGCGGCAATTCATTCTGTCTTCTTTAAGTGCCTTCTCATCAGGGCTTGAAGGCCTCAACGAGGCCGTCCATATGTTCGTCTTTCCGGAGAAGGCTGATCTGATCAAAACCCGCCTGCTCCAGTCCCCTTCTAATCTCATCAAAGGTGTAGGTCGCACCGCCGTCGGTGGCGACAAGCATGTTCACGGCAAAAACGGCGCCCTCTGGCGGGTCCGTACGATTCGCTTCCATGATGTGGTCCCGAATCACAACCCGGCCTCCGGGAACCAGGGCACGAAAAACGTTCCGGTAGAGGTCAAGGTTCTGTGCGGGATTATTCTGGTGGATGATGGCGGAAATAAAGGCCAGATCGTGTCCCGAGGGCAGGTCATCCCGATAAAAATCACCGGGTATCAGCGTCACCCGCGCCAACAGGCCCTCATGTGACAGACGCTCCCGGGCCATCTCCATAACCGCAGGCTGATCGAACAACGTCGCTTTCATTTCAGGGACGGCCCGGAGAAAAGCGATGATATAAGTCCCAGAAGCCCCGCCGACATCCAGGAGGTTTCGTGCGTTGGTCGGGTTGATCCCGGCAACAATTTCCTCAGCCCGATTCTTCCCCACAACGTGCATGGCTCCGATAAATGCCCGCAGTTCAGCTTCACTTTTTGCATCCGAGTCCTGATCGTGGACGGCAGGGGCGCCCTTTACCATATTCGTCAACCCGGCCCACCGGTGCCAGAGATGGGCCATGTGGAGGACCATCGGCAAAACCGACTCCGAAGCGTCCTCTGCCAGAAACCTTGAAACAGGCGGGGTGCAGTGATAGAGGCCTTCCTCCTTTTGCAGCAACGCCAGAGCTGTGAGGGCATCCAGGAGAATCACCAGCGGCGGGAGTGCCATACCGGACTGCGCTGCAATCTCCTGAGCGGTCATGGATCGGTTTTGCAGCAGCGTGAAAAGATTTAACTCCGCACCCGTCAGTAGAATCCGGGCGCCCATAAAACCGCAGGCCAGTTTTAAAATCTCCTCCGGATCAGGGTATTCCATGGCTTCACACCTCCTGTTCGTTTGAACATCAAGAGAATTTACTTCGAATAATTATATTCCGGATCCATTCTTGGTAACAATCAAACAGAACCCCCTTACATCATCCACCCGGATGGGTTCATCTGGATAAACCTGTACCGTTTTGTCGGATATTTCCGCTTTCCACAGCTCCCCGTTGACCCGCACGACTCCCTGCGGACGCAACGGTTCGATGACGACGCCTTTCTTCCCGATCATATGATACAACCGCTTTGCATCGCGGCTGTCATAAGCGCGCCAGACGAAGGGAAATATCGCGATATTTTTGATGATCAGAAAAAAGAGGAAGCCCCAGAAAAACCACGTTGGTATGGTCATCCAACGGCCGGCTACCGCCAGGGCTGCGGCAAAAAAAAGCACCTCGGGCAATTGAAACAGCGTATATTTGAGAATAATCCTGATTGTAATGCGCTTAATCACCGGTTCCACCATCGGTACCTTTGTCGCTCATCAAATAATGAGCATGACAAGAAAAGTTTCCTGAATGAAGAAAAATATTCATCGCGTATCTTTTTTATAAGAAGTTCGCCCCGTTTACAACGAAAAGGGTGGGGTTGTTCCTCTTGTTCCCGATTTTCTCGGTTCTTCTGTGAACTTCGTCACAGTTTTTTATTGGTTTTATCGTTTTAGCTCATGTTCGCCATGTATCTGCCCGATAAAGAGAATAAAGAAACTTTATTGCAAC
>CAZTYA010000091.1:2211-7146 GCA_964617255.1 uncultured Syntrophales bacterium | reverse complement strand
AGACGCTAAAAGTATCTGGGAACTGATGGACGCGGTGGACAAATTCATCCCTGAGCCCGTACGCGAAGTGGATAAGCCCTTCCTGATGCCGGTCGGTGACGTCTTCACGATCTCAGGTCGTGGTACGGTCGTAACAGGCAGGGTTGACCGCGGTATCATCAAGACCGGTGAGGAAGTGGAAATTATCGGAATCCGCCCGACGATTAAGACGGTCTGCACGGGTGTGGAAATGTTCCGCAAGACCTTGGATGAAGGCAGAGCTGGCGATGACGTAGGTCTCCTCCTCAGAGGGACAAAACGTGAAGAAGTGGAGCGTGGTCAGGTTGTGGCCAAGCCCGGTTCCATTACGCCCCATACGAAATTCCTGGCTCAGGTTTACATCCTGACGAAGGAGGAAGGCGGTCGTCACACCCCATTCTTCACGGGATACCGCCCCCAGTTCTACTTCCGGACAACGGATGTGACCGGTGTGGCCAATCTGCCTGAAGGCGTCGAGATGGTTATGCCCGGCGATAATGTGGAAATGAGCGTAGAATTGATTACCCCGATCGCCATGGAAGAAAAGCTGCGCTTTGCTATCCGCGAGGGTGGAAGAACAGTCGGTGCGGGCGTGGTCAGCAAAATCATTGCATAGCTAATTCAAAATACGAAATACAACGGAAACCCATGAAAGATCAGAAGATAAGAATACGCCTGAAGGCCTATGATTACAAACTGCTTGACCGCTCGGTCGAGGAGATTGTCGAAACGGCAAAGAGAACGGGTGCGGCGGTTGCCGGTCCGATTCCTCTGCCCACCGAAATCAACAAGTACTGTGTGAACCGCTCACCCCATGTGGATAAGAAGTCCCGGGAGCAGTTTGAGATTCGTACCCACAAGCGGTTAATCGATATCATTGAGCCCACGCAGTCTACGGTAGACGCGTTGATGAAGCTTGAATTGTCGGCTGGTGTGGATGTCGAGATCAAGGCATAACAGGTTTGAAGCACGAGCTTTCATGATGATGGATTGAATCCATAAATAGAAAAGTGAACGAGAGAGTGATGAAAAAGGGACTGATTGGCAGAAAACTGGGCATGACACAGATCTTTGCAGAAGACGGTGAAGCGATTCCCGTCACGGTCATCGAGATGGAGCCGTCTGTGATCATCCAGAAGAAGACGGTGGCGGGTGATGGATATGACGCCATTCAGCTGGGGTATGGTCGGATTAAGCAATCCCATGTAACCAAGCCGCTTCAGGGTCATTTTAATAAAGCCGGAAAAGGCGTCTTCCGCTATCTCAGGGAGATGCCGGGTAATCCGGACGAATACGAACTGGGCCAGGAAGTCAAAGCCGAAATATTCAGCCCCGGTGACTATGTGGACATTACCGGGACAACGAAGGGCAAAGGTTTCGCCGGTGTTGTGAAAAGACACGGTTTCGGTGGCGGTAGGGCCACCCACGGCTCGATGTTCCATCGTGCTCCGGGTTCGATCGGGGCTAGTGCGGATCCTTCGCGGGTCTTCAAGGGAACCCGTCTGCCTGGTCAGATGGGTAACGCAAGGAATACGGTCAAGAATCTTCTGGTGTGGGCAATCCGGCCGGATAAGAATGTTTTGCTGGTCAAAGGTGCCGTGCCGGGAGGCATAAACGGACTCCTTCTTGTCAAGCAATCCATAAAATCGGGAAATAAGTAGGAATTGGAGTAATTAAGATGCCGATGGCTGATGTGTATAATATTGACAGGCAGAAAGTGTCGGAAATCGAACTGAGCGATGCCGTATTTGGAAGCGATGTGAATCAGGATGTGATTTATGACGTCGTGCGGATGCAGCAGGCAGCGCGCAGAAAAGGTACGTCCAAGACAAAGGGAAGAAGCGAAGTCAGCGGCGGCGGCAAGAAACCCTGGCGGCAAAAGGGAACCGGTCGCGCGAGATCCGGAACGAGCAGGTCCCCGGTGTGGCGGGGAGGTGGAATCGTTTTCGGTCCCCAACCCAGAAGCTACGCGTTCAAAGTCTCCCGCAAGGTCAGGAAGAAGGCTCTCATTTCCGCACTCAGCATGAAGTGCAAGGAAAATCTGATGTACATTCTGAAGGATTTCCCGATGGATGCCATCAAAACCAAGCAGTTTAAGGAGGTTGTGGATCGTTTCGGATGGGGAAAGGCTCTGTTTGTGATTGATCAGTCCTATCCAGTGCTGGAAATGTCCTCTCGTAATTTGAAGGATGTAAAGATGGTCAGATCCGAAGGCATCAATGTGTACGACTTGCTCGATTATAAGGAGGTTGTCTTCCTGGAGCCTTCCGTGAAAAAGGTAGAGGGGGCGTTGTTGGCATAATGGAAATGTATCAGATTATCAAAAGGCCTCTTATCACGGAGAAAAGCACGCTCGCCCGAGAAGAATCGGGCAAGTACCTGTTCGAAGTCGATCGGCGGGCAAATAAAATAGAGATCGGCCAAGCTGTCGAGAAGTTATTCAAAGTTAAGGTGCTGGATGTTCGTGTCATGAATGTGCAGGGTAAGAGTAAGCGTGTCGGGAAAAACATCGGCAGAACCCAGGACTGGAAAAAAGCGATCGTCAAGCTTGTACCGGGAAACAAGATAGAGATCTTTGATGGTGTCTAGGTAAGAGGGATATAACGGATGGCAATTGTAAAGTACAAACCCACATCACCGGGTAGAAGGTTCCAGACCTGTTCGGATTTTGAAGAGATAACCAAAACAGAACCGGAGAAGAGTCTCCTGCGTCCCATCAAGAAGACGGGAGGCAGAAACAGTTACGGTCGTCTGACGAGCCGTCATATCGGCGGGGGCCATAAACGACGCTACAGATTAATCGATTTCCGCCGCGATAAGGACGACATTCCGGCAAAGGTGTTCTCCGTCGAATACGATCCCAATCGCAGCAGCCGGATTGCTCTTTTGCACTATGCGGACGGGGAGAAACGCTACATCATCGCCCCGGCGAAACTTTCCGTAGGCGATCAGGTCGTCAGCAGCGTGAAGGCGGATATCAAACCGGGTAATGCCGTGCCCCTGAAGAATATTCCCCTTGGTTCCTTGATTCATAATCTGGAACTTAAGGTCGGCAAAGGCGGCCAGCTGATCCGGAGTGCAGGGTCATATGGTCAGCTGATGGCAAAAGAGGGAAATTATGCCCAGGTGAGGCTTCCGTCCGGTGAAGTCCGCAAGATCTTTATCGAATGCCGGGCGACGATCGGTCAGGTCGGCAATATTGAAAATGAAAATGTCAGTATCGGAAAAGCGGGAAGGACGCGATGGCTTGGCAAGCGCCCAAAGGTGAGAGGTGTCGTGATGAATCCCGTTGATCATCCGATGGGCGGCGGTGAAGGGAAGTCATCAGGTGGCAGGCATCCGTGTACGCCTTGGGGTATTCCGACAAAAGGCCATAAGACAAGAACCAATAAACGGACTGACAAGTATATTGTGAAGAGAAGGGGATAAGAAGTGGCGCGTTCAATACGTAAAGGCCCGTACATAGAGGAAAAACTCATCGAAAAGGTGAGGAAAGTCGAGGGATCGGGAAGCAAAACGGTTATCCAGACGTGGTCCCGGCGTTCAACCATTACACCGGAATTGATCGGTCATACTTTCGCGGTACACAATGGAAAGAAATTTATCCCCGTGTTTGTGACGGAAAATATGGTGGGCCATAAACTGGGTGAGTTTGCCCAGACGCGGACTTTTTACAGCCATGCGGGGGACCGGAAAACCAAGGTCAGAAAATAAATATGCTCCGGTCGCAGACCGGTTTAATTGGAGTCTTTAGGGATATGGAAGCGAAAGCCGTTGTCAGATATGTCAGGATCTCTCCTCAGAAAGCGAGGCTGGTGGTCGATTTAGTCAGAGGGAAGAAGATCGAAGAAGCCCAGATGACATTGCAATTTACGAGGAAGAAAGCTGCGGAAATTGTGGCGAAGTTGTTGAAATCGGCCGTGGCCAATGCGACTCAGAATCCAAATATCGATGAAAAAATCCTTTATGTAAAAAAGATCTTTGTTGATCAGGGTCCGGCCCTAAAAAGATGGCGAGCGCGTGCTCAGGGTCGCGCGGCTTCGATCAAAAAGAGAATGAGTCATATTACGATTGTATTGGACGAAGCGTAAGTATTGAGGAGGTGGAGGTTTGGGGCAGAAGGTTAACCCGGTTGGGTTGCGATTAGGCGGTATCAAGACGTGGAGTTCCTCGTGGTATGCAGAAAAGAAATATGCGGAGTTACTTCACGAAGACCTGAAGGTCAGGCGGTATCTGAAAAAGAAGCTTTATAACGCAGGTATATCCAAGATCGGGATAGAAAGAGCTGCCAACAGGGCAAAAGTTAATATCTATGCCGCCAGACCTGGTGTGATTATCGGGAAGAAGGGTTCCGAGATCGAAAAGCTTAAAAAAGACCTCGAAGGAATTACGAATAGGGAGATCATCCTCAATATTCTCGAAGTGAGAAAGCCTGAAATCGACGCGCAGCTCGTCGCGGAAAACGTGGCCTTGCAACTGGAGAGAAGGGTTGCTTTCCGAAGAGCGATGAAAAAGTGTGTGACGTCGGCTCTGAAGTTTGGGGCAAAGGGCATTCGGATCAATTGTGCCGGTCGTCTGGGGGGGGCGGAAATGTCAAGATCGGAGTGGTACCGTGAAGGGCGGGTTCCCCTGCACACGCTGAGGGCGGATATCGATTGCGGGTTTGCGGAAGCCCATACCGCATACGGTCAGATCGGCGTCAAGGTTTTGATTTTCCACGGTGAAATATTGCCCAATCAGAAACAGGCATAACAGAAGCCTGGGTTATCGCTCAGGTTTTGTAATAGAGATTTCAGTCACAGAGGGATAAGACATGTTAGCACCGAAAAGGGTGAAATATCGGAAGATGCAAAGAGGTCGCATGGGGGGCAAGTCGATCCGGGGGGGGAGTATTGCTTTCGGAGAATTTGGCCTGCA
>CAZTYA010000091.1:0-2201 GCA_964617255.1 uncultured Syntrophales bacterium | reverse complement strand
CCCCCCCCCCCCCCCCCCCCCCCCCCCCCCCCCCCCCCCCCCCCCCCCCGTATTGCTTTCGGAGAATTTGGCCTGCAGGCGGCTGAATGCGGATGGATTACGGCCAGGCAGATTGAGGCCGCCCGTATTGCCATGACGCGTCACGTCAAAAGAGGCGGTAAAATCTGGATTAGGGTGTTCCCACAGAAATCCGTGACCAAGAAACCTGCGGAAACTCGTATGGGTAAGGGCAAGGGGGCCCCGGAAGAGTGGGTGGCTGTCATCCGGCCGGGAGCCGTGCTTTATGAGATGCAGGGCGTTACGGAAGAAATTGCCCGTGAGGCATTCCGGCTGGCAGCGCATAAACTTCCCATCGCGACCAAGTTTCTGGCCAGGGAGATATCCGATGAAAATTAAAGATATCAAAGATTTAGGTAAAGACGAGTTAATGCAGAAGCTGAAAGAGCTCAAAGATGAGTATTTCAAGCTGAAATTGAGGAATGCATCCGGTCAGCTGGAATCGACTGCGTCACTGGCGAATATTCGTAAGGATGTCGCGAGGGTAAACACAGTTCTTAGGCAGAGGGAGGAACGATCGTAATGGCGGAGCGGGGCAACAAGAGAACGATAAAGGGAGTCGTGATCAGCGATAAGATGGACAAAACGATTGTCGTCCTGTCGGAAAGGGTCGTTAAGCATCCCGTTGTGCATAAATTTGTCAAGAGACACGTCAAGTACAAGGCCCACGATGAAGAGAATGCCTGTCAAGTCGGCGATAAGGTGTTGATTATCGAATCACGGCCTCTCAGTAAGGACAAGCGCTGGAGAATGCGCGAGATCTTGGAAAAGGCAAAGTAGCAGGTCAGAGAGAAAGGTAATAAAGAGGTTCGGCTATGATTCAGATGCAGACCATATTGACCGTCGCGGATAACTCCGGAGCGAAACGGGTTGCCTGTATCAAGGTTCTCGGCGGGTCAAAGAGAAGATACGCAAGTGTTGGCGATGTCATCGTGGTGTCAGTGAAAGAGGCGTTGCCCAACTCCAAAGTGAAAAAGGGCGATGTCATGAAGGCCGTGATTGTGCGCACGGCTAAGGAAGTGAAGAGGCCTGATGGCTCTTACCTGAAATTCGATGAGAATTCGGCTGTTTTGATTACCAATCAGATGGAACCCGTCGGAACCCGTATCTTTGGGCCCGTGGCACGGGAACTGCGGGCGAAGCAATTCATGAAAATCATATCGCTGGCTCCGGAGGTATTGTAACCGGATATTTGCAGGCGAGAGGATAAACTGCCCAGGGCAGATGAAAAGGGATGAGGAAGCAGGGATGCAAGAGACAGGTGTAAAAAAAGGCGACCTGGTCAAGGTAACGGCAGGCAAGGAAAAGGGTAAGACCGGTAAGGTGCTGCAGATCGTCAAGAAGAAAGACAGGATCGTCGTCGAGAAAGTCAACATCCTGAAGCGGCATAAGAGACCGGATGCCAAGGGGAAGGGTGGTATTCTTGAAAAAGAGGGGTCCATCCATATCTCGAATGTCATGCTTGTTTGCAATAAATGTAACAAAGCGGTCCGGTATGGGTACAAGGTATTGGATGACAACAAAAAAGTTCGTTATTGCAAGAAATGTAACGAGATCTTAGATGCATAGGTCGTGAGATAATGGCAAAAGCAAGACTGAGAAAACACTACGAGGAAGAAGTCGTTCCGGCGATGATGAAGGAGTTCGGCTATAATAGAATTATGGAAGTGCCCAAGATCGAGAAGATTGCCGTCAATATGGGTCTTGGAGAAGCCATTCAGAATGTGAAGGTGCTCGACAGCGCGATGGAAGAACTTTCCAAAATAACGGGCCAGAAACCTGTTATTACCAAGGCGAGACGTTCGATTGCGACGTTCAAACTGCGTCAGGGTATGTCTATCGGATGCCGGGTGACTTTAAGACAGGATAAGATGTATGAATTCTTCGATCGCCTGGTCAGCGTCAGCCTGCCGCGCGTGCGTGACTTCCGTGGAATATCGCCTACGTCCTTTGACGGGATGGGGAACTTCACGATGGGTCTTAAGGAGCAGATTATCTTCCCGGAAATCGAATACGATAAGATTGAAAAAGTCAGAGGGATGAACGTGGTGATCGTGACGACCGCCAAAACGGATCAGGAAGCACGGTTCCTCTTAAAACTGATGGGAGTCCCCTTTAAGAATTAACAACTGGATTTAAAGAAA
>CAZTYA010000090.1:0-7293 GCA_964617255.1 uncultured Syntrophales bacterium | reverse complement strand
TCAGCTCGATGAAACGAAGACCCTTCAGGAAAATGTCGTCGAAGATGGGGATACGGTCAGGGTCAACGGCAGGCCCCGGCACATCATTGCCTACCTTCAGGACTTCCTTTTTACCCCCATCCAGGCTCGGGCGCCCATCACGTCCTTATCCGGCGGGGAGCGAAATCGCCTCCTTTTGGCCAAACTCTTCACCCGGCCCTCCAACGTGCTGGTCCTCGATGAGCCGACGAACGACCTGGATGTGGAAACCCTGGAACTGCTTGAGGCGATGCTGGTCGATTATCAGGGAACCATTCTGATCGTGAGCCATGACAGGACTTTTCTGGATAATGTGGTGACATCGACCCTGGTTTTCGAAGGGCAGGGCAGGGTGCAGGAATATGTCGGCGGTTATGAGGACTGGATGAAGCAGCGGACGCCGGAAAAAGAAGCGGCACCGGAAAAGCCGAAGAAGGAGAAACCCAAAAGCGCTGCGACCGGTCCCCGGAAGCTGACCTTCAAGGAGCAGCGTGAACTGGAAGCCCTGCCGGGACTGATCGAAGCCCTGGAAATCGAAAAGCAGGACCTCTTTTCGACCCTCTCCGATCCCGAACTGTACAGAACGGCCGGTCAGGATGTCGCAAACCTTCAGGCCCGCCTGGACGAACTGGAGGCGGAACTCGAAACGGCCTATGCCCGGTGGGAATGGCTGGAAGATATTGCGCTTCAGGCAAAGGGATGAATGATGTATCCCGTTCCGGGAACCCGCGGCATTCCTTTTTCAAAACTTACCCTGGATTTTCCCGAAAATATCCCCCTTGACAATAGAACGATCGTTCTATAATAATGTCATCATGAAAACGGAAAAAGTCGTTGTGACGTCAACTCACGGTCGTTATTTGCCAGTGGTGGGCCATATCATGGCCGGATTTCCCACGCCGGCGGAGGAGGAACTGCAAGATCTTCTTTCTCTCGATGAATATCTGATCCCAAGGCCCAAATCTTCTTTCATGGTCAGGGTAAGCGGCGACGCCATGACCGAGGCCGGAATCTTACCCGGGGATCTGGTGATTGTGGAAAAGGGGCGGAATCCCAGGACGGGCGACATCGTCATTGCCGAGGTGGATGGGGAATGGACCATGAAGTATTTTCGCAAAGAGGGGAAAAACATCGTTCTGGAAGCCGCGAACACCAAACACGTTCCCATTCACCCTCAGGTTGAACTCCGCCTCGCCGGGATTGTGACCGCCGTCATCCGTAAGTATCATCGATAAGCGGTAACATGATGAGCGACACCATTTTCAGCCTGCACCGTTGGCCGAAAGCGATTATTCACGTGGACGGCGACGCCTTTTTTACTTCCTGTGAAGAGGTCATTCATCCGGAGTTCAAAGGCAAGGCCATCGTTACGGGAGGCGAACGGGGCATCATCGCCTGCGCCAGCTATACTGCCAAGAAAATGGGTATCAAACGGGGTGTTTCCATTCTTGATGCGAAGAAGATATGCCCGGGACTTTTGATTCTGCCGTCCGATTATGAAACCTACAGCCTCTTCTCCCGCCGGATGTTCCAGATCATCAGACAGTTTACACCGCAGGTGGAGGTGTATTCGATTGACGAAGCCTTTGCGGATATAACGGGTATGCGCCGGGCGCTCCGGTCATCCTATGAACATATCGCTTTTCAAATCAGGGAGAACATCGGAAAAGAGCTGGGTTTCACCGTTTCCGTAGGGCTGAGCGTCACAAAGGTGCTGGCAAAGGTCGGTTCCAAATATCAAAAACCCAATGGTTTGACGGTTATTTCGGGAAGGGAAATACCCGGCTACCTGGAAAATCTTCCCGTTCAGAATGTCTGGGGAATCGGCCATGCGACCACGAACTATCTGTTGAAGATGGGTATCAGGACGGCTCTGGAATTTGCCCGAATGCCGGAAAGTATGGTCAAAGCCCGTTTTACGAAACCGGGCGTTGAAATCTGGCGTGAATTGCGCGGTGAATCGGTGTACCCGGTCCTCCCGGAAGAAAAAAGCGACTACGCCTCCATCAGCAAAACCAAGACCTTCGCCCCGCCGACGAGCGATCCGGATTATCTGTTTGCCCATCTGATGCGGAATCTTGAATCCGCCTGCATCAAGGCCAGGCGATACCGGTTGCTGCCCGGAAGGATTGTGGCTTATCTCAAGAAACAGAATTTTGATTGTGTCGGTCAGGAGGTAAAGCTCAACCGCCCCTGTGTTTATCCGATGGAATTGACCGGTATTATCAGGGAAATATTCGCTGTTCTTTACCGCCCTCAGGAAATATACCGGGCGACAGGAATTGTCCTGCTTGATCTGGATCGAAACGTCGAAAGGCAATATTCCCTCTTTGAAGACCCCGTAAAACCGGAAAAAATAAGGAATCTGTACAAGGGGGTTGATGCCGTATGCCATAAGTACGGCAAACATTCGCTTCATCTGGGCGGATCTCATCTCCTGGAAGAACAGGGCAAGGGCAGGAGAGGTGAACCGACGGTCAGGGAGCAAACGCTGCTGTTCGGTGAAACCAAAAGAAAACATCTGCCCCTGCCGATCATCCATTTGAAGGTATAGATTCTGCTTCGTGTTTTGTTACGTTGACATTAAATGATATGATTATTATTCATGTAAAGAGTTATGAGCATGTCCGAACGATTCGTCAGTGAAGCCATCCAACCGGTAACCGCCACCTGTGACACCTTCCTCATGGCCGGCGGCGGCCCCGGGCTTCCGCGCCAATTTCTCTGGCGGGAGCGGATCGTAACCATCATGGGAGTCAACCGTACGTGGCGTGAAACGGGCAAGTGTCGCCACGGTTCATCCGAAATGTATGTCCGCAAGCATTGGTTCGAGGTGACGACCGATATTCGGGAGACGATGAAGATCTATTTCGAAAGGCAGGATCGGGGCGGACGAAAGGGACAACGATGGTGGCTCTTCAGCATTGCTGATGCGGACGCAAACCGGTAAAATCCAACGTACGAATATCACGATGTCGTTTCTTTTTGATCAGGATTACAGGCACACTTATGGATGCCGAAATTATGCGGAATTACCAGGCTGAAACCGCCCTGAAGGACGGCCGTCTGCTTTTAATCAGAAGCATCCGGCCGGATGATAAGGCGGCTCTGGCGGATGCCTTTCGTCAATCAAGCCGAGAGTCTGTTTATTCAAGGTTTCTTGCTTACAAGAAGGAACTGACCGAAGAAGAACTGGCCTATCTGACGGCATTGGATTTTATTCATCACGTCGGATTGTTCGCCATCCTACCGGAAATCGATCCCGGGCGGGTTGTCGGCATCGGCCGCTATATCATAATCGATCAGACGCCAGCGAACCGCCTTGCTGAAATTGCGCTATTGGTTGTCGACCGATACCAGGCGATAGGTATCGGAAGCGCCCTGTTGAAGCACCTCGCCCTCATCGCGCAAAAGGCCGGAGTCCGGAGGTTCGAGGCGTATATCCTGAGAGAAAACAGCCATATCCGAGAACTGTTTGAACATTGCGGTTACCGAATCCACAGTGAAGAGGAAGAAGACCTGCTGAAATTATGCATGAACATCAATTGATGATTCGCAAGAGGGCAATGGCTGTTCATTGCCGGCAAATGTCGTTCATGCCAATGAAGGTTTTCAATCCGCCGGGCGGACAGATGCCCCCCCAACCAAGCGGTCTTCCTTATTAGACAGCCGGCCAGGATTCATTCTTTCCGTGTACTGAGCCCGATAGGCAGATACAGCGGACAGAAGCCGATAAAGCTTGTAATAACAAAGATCACGGCCAGAATACCCAGGATGATTGCCGCCAGACCCGTCAGGTTGCCGGTGAGGTAAAGGACGGCCACCAAGACGGCCGGGAATATACAGATGACTCGATCTGCGGTTTTCATGCACCATTGCTTCGTCACCTTCTTTTGGTTCAATATGTGAAGCGTTTAATCACCAGAGCCAGATCCATGATCAGGGCAATGCAGACCGGAAAGCCAGAGCCGGTTTGAGAACCGTGTCTTCGTGCTCAGGCCCCAACGAAAGCGGATGGAGATCTTGCTGTGGATTCGCCTTGATCATGCGTGGTGGGGGTGATGCTGCGGCCGGAGTGCCTTATTTTCGGTGGGTTGAATCCGAAAAATATGCCTTTTTGCTGCCGGTAACATTTGTGGTGACCTGCGCTTTATGGTAGCTTGATAAACAATTCATTTCGAAAGGAGATCCCATGAGTGAAGCGCCTGTAAAATCCAATGCCCAAGTGAAACAGGAAATCCTGGAATTCTTGGACAAAACGTGCGGTTTGGTTGACAAAGAGAAGGCGGACCACCGCTGCGGTACCATTCATCGTAATTGCCTGGTGCTGGCCACGTCCAGAAATGACATGCCTCGCGCCACGCCTCTTGAATTTTTCCATGAAGGTCTGACTCTGTATATCTTTGGCGAAGGGGGTGGAAAAACATGCAATATCAAGCATAACGAGAATGTTTGTGCCGCCGTTTATGAGCAACCCATGCGTCATGATGTCCTCCAAAAAAGTCTTCAGATTTTCGGCAAGGCGCAATTAATTAACGCAAAGGACAATGAACTTTTTTTTAAAGAGAAGGCGGGGAAATGGAATATGTATGCCGTAGCCGAAGCACTGGGCCGTCCGTTTATGAAAGGTTCGGCTCTTCAGGGACCGGAGAAAGAGGCTATGGTAGAAAAAGTGTTGACCTCACTGATTTTAATAAAAATAGAACCGTATCATATTATCGTCAGGGAATATCATACCGATTTTTCCATGCCAAAATATGAATGGAAAGCCTCCGAGGAGATGTCCTGAGGAAAAAATGCACAGGGTGACAGTGATCACCCTGCGCATTTCAATCAAATCGTTTTTAAGCCTGCCTATAGTTGTCTATGCCGTTTACACATGCCATCGTGATATCAACCACGCTTACCGGATCTATCCGGGATCAACGCATCACAAACGGCATGCCCGGGGGGCACTCAATCGTTTCATAAAGCAAGGCATGAACGGTTTCGGCAGTGTAATAAAAGGCATCGATGTAGATTGTGGCGTGGATTCGTGAGCATTTGCCAAAATTCGGTTATCGCATCTTGTAGTAAGTGGAGTACGCCTCCATGAATGTTGGAAATCCGGTGGTCTGGACAATCATGAGCAGGGCCTGTTTGATTTCGTCTTCGGTGGCCCCGGCCTCTCTGGCCTTGGTGATATGTGTTTCCAGGGCAAACTGATGACCGGTGGCACCGGATATGGCCAGTTTGATAAGCCAGCGTACCTTGTCCGGCAAAGGTCCGGCCTGACCATGAATGACTTCGCCCAGGGCCTCCTGCGCTTCATGAACGGCCTGGAATTCCTTCTTGAAAATGGTAAACATTTCATGCAGATCCTTCATTTTATCCTCCTTGATGTCGTTTTGTAAACAGCTGAAAGATGTTGACGATTCACGCGGCTCGTTTGATTCCGTCCCTTTCCGGAGTTATTTCTTGCAGGTGTTGAGCCCCAGAGGCACATAGAGCGGACAGAAGCCGATGACACTGGTGATGACAAAAATGACGGCCAGAATGCCCAGGATGATTGCCGCCATACCCGTCAGGTTGCCGGTGAGGTATAGGACGGCAACAACGGCAGCAAGAAGCAGACGAATTGTACGATCCAAGGTTCCCATGTTTTGCTTGAATTTCATTGGTATGCTCCTTTCTCGGTTTTAAGGGAATAAATGTTGTATGACCAGGGCCAGTCCTGTTGCCAGGACGATACAGATCAGGCAGACCAACGCCAGTTTCATCAGTATTTGTTTGGTATTGTCCGTCTTTTTTTCCATTTGGCCTCGTGTACGACGCGGTCAGTCGGGGAATTCCCGCAGCGTTTCATGGATGCCCTTGTGCATTTCGTACCAGAATTCAAAGGCGGCGGCGTGTTTGTCCCGCTCAAAAAAATCTATCCAGTCATTGAGGCTTTTATCTTCCACGCCGTCCACGTCCTTCTTCTTTTCCAGGAATGTGTAAACCATATCGCAGCAGCGGTCCGATTCCCAGAAAACGGAGGCGTTCCGGCTGACAATCCGACCGGCGGTCAGATTGATCGCACGCAAGAAAGCGTCTTTAACGCCGAAAATTTTGTCCACGATTTCCGGCATCATGTCTTCGGCCCAGGCGCGATGAAAGCGGCAGATGCCGAGATTGTCCAGCAGGAGTTCCTTGAGGAAGCGCCGGGCGTTTTCCCGGCCCAGTTCACGGGGCGGCAGGAAATCACGCCCATAGTACATGTAATATTTGCCCATGATCGGCATGGGTGAGAAGGCGCCGGGTGTCCAGTACTGGTTCGGGACGATCCAGCCCTGACGGGCAAAGGCATTATATACAAGCAGGTTCATCACCTCTTTGCCCTTTTCCCGGGCCAGACGCCGGGCAAATTTCCGGGCGCCGTATGACAGGGACAGTTTCCCGTCGGGCCGGGTCATCTGATCCAGAAGGGCCATGCCCAGTTCCGCGTTGTGCAGGGAGTCTGCCACAACGTCGAACGTTTCCAGGTTCCATCTGGGCAGGTCTTTTACGCCCAACTCTTCCGGCTGCAGCAGACCCCGATCCAGGCAATCCATCAGCCAACTCAGGACACCGCCGACGGAGATGGCATCAAATCCGAGCATGTCGGCGTGATGGTTAAGCCGCTCCGCCGCCCGCTGGTCGAAAATGCCGCACAGGGGGCCCATGGTCTGGTAAGGTTCGTAATCCTTTTTGTAGATGCCGTGCATTTTCTTGCAGACCGCCGCGCACGGTTCTCCGCAGGTGTGCTGCTGTTTCGTTTCGATTGTTTCTTCGTTGAATTGCTTGAGGTAATGATCTGAGATAAACCGTTTAAGAAGATCGCGACGCTCCTGTTCAGTCCAGTAGATGGTCCGGTAATTAAAAGCCAGGATATTATCTTCCATGCCGGCGTAATTCACACCGAAGGTGCCGCCGGTATTGAATTGCGGGTCATAGCGGTATTTAGTCGTTGCTTCAATGTCCTTGGCCGCCAGACGCTGCCTGTACTTGTTCGTGAACCATTCGTCGGCGACCGACCGGTCGCGGAAGTCCTCGTCGAGGTGCGTTCCGCCGTAAATGATGCCGACAATTCCATGTTCCTGCAGCAGCTTGGTGCCGAAACCGCCCCGGCCCGCCCAGGTATCGACGTAGGTAACCTGTCCCTTTTTAACGGGTGCCGAAGCGATAGCGCCAATATCGGAATAGAGCGACGCCGGTCCTGTCGCCAGCACCCGGGGATCATTTTCATAGCGGGAGGCGAACAGTGTGACCGCATGA
>CAZTYA010000089.1:496-7344 GCA_964617255.1 uncultured Syntrophales bacterium | reverse complement strand
TAAGACCTTTTTTAAAAAACATGCTCACCAGGATCTGGCCGTTGCCGTAATAAGAGTGGTATTCGCCCTCCGGCTTGCCGTTGAGGGTATTGATCTTTTCGCGGACCCGGCCCCGGTCGTCGTGATAGATTTCTTCTTGCAGGTTATGCTTGGTCGCGGCCATATTGATACGTTGCTTTCCATGAAAGGGTCATTTTTATGCTTCGATTAAGGTAATCTTATCTTCCGATTGCGAGAGATTGTCAATTTTTTAAAACCCCCCAAGATCAAAGCAGCATACACGATCACACCAAATTATTTCACCGGCTTAACCGAATCGGAGGCCTTCTCCGGCTGATCGAATCGTTTTTCATCACCCAAGATTAAAACGATTGCCTGTTCGGGCCGGAGATACTTAGCTGCCAAGGATTGGATATCCCCGGAATTGACCTTCTGAATTTTCTGCCGGTAGTTATGAAGAAAATCCTCCGGTAAACCCTCATATTCAATCATCATCTGCTGATAGGCAATTTGATCCGCGCTGACAAAAGAGAAAAGAAAGTTGTTGGTAATCGATTTTTTAGCCCAGTTGATTTCCTCGGGTTTAAGTGGGGTCCTGCCCACGTCTGTGACAATTGACTTCATGGCGTCGAGAACCTTTATCGTTGAATCCGTTTTGGTCATACCGTAGGTCGAAAGCACGCCGTAATCCCCCTTTGCTTTATAGAAGCTGCCGGCGCTGTAGGCAAGACCCCGGTTATTACGAATGTCCTGAAAGATGCGGGATCGAAATCCACCGCTGCCCAGCACAAAATCCAGAATGGAAAAGGCATGATATTCCGGCGAGTTTTTGGCGGGGGCGGCAAAACCCATGAGAACGATCGATTGCGGTATTTCCTTGCGGACGACGATGATCCGGCCGTCGCTCCGGATGACCGGAGCAGGTAGATGCCCAACGTTTTGGCTGCCGGGAGAGGGCAGAAAGTATTTCGACAGCAGGGAGACGGTTGATATCCCCGGTTATAGCAATCATCATGTTTTCGGGGTAGAAATATTTCCGATGAAAACCGACCAGATCGGATACTTCTAGCTTGCCGACAGAAGCGATTGTCTTCTGGTTGCCCCGGGGATTGCCGTGGTAGAGGTGTTTCCGAAATTCACGAAAGGCATATTCCTGAGGATCATCTTCAATGCGACGCATGCCTTCCAAAGCCAGTTCTTTCTCGATACGGACCTTCTCCGGATCGAATCGCGGCGTCATCAGGATCTGAGAAAAGAGATCAACCGCCGGTTCCAGGTTTTCTTTCAGGGTACTCAGGCTGAATTGGGCCGCTTCCAGATCGACGCCTGTGCCGATGTTCACGGCAAGGCGATCGAGCCGATCATCGAGTTCATCGCCGTTTAATACTGCGGTTCCGGCTGTTCTCATGGCCCGGCAGGCCAGTTCCGCCAACCCCGGTTGCCCCGGAGGATCGTAGGCCGATCCTGTGCGAATTACAACAGACATCCGTACGAGGGGCAGTTCATGATCCTCCAGCAGAAAAACGGTGATGCCATTGTCCAGGGTGATACGCTGAGCTTTGGGAATCTCGTACTGTAAAATCGGATAGAGGATGGATTGTGGAGAAGCAAATTGCTGCGGCGACGTTTCTCTTGCCGTTTTGCCGGGGAGCGTGGTTTTCGCCTGATCTTTTCCCGGTGCGTCCTCTTTTTTGGGAAGGGGTTTCGCCTTGTTTGTGGCCGGTTGTGTCTTGGCTGCCGTGGAAGCGCTGCGGTTTGCAATCTGCGCTTGCGTAACCGTCGATTTTTGCATCACCGGTTTCGTATTCTGCTTTTCAGCACAGACGAATCCGGCATGCAGAGCGATGAGTGTCAAGAACAGCAGACCAAGGATTATCCGGTCATAAGATGCCATTTGCTTGCGGAAGTTTTTTATCATCTTTTTTCTCAATGTGATTTTTTGTGGTCGATGCCCCGGAAAAATCATCGTTATTTCCGAATCAACGTTGCCACGGTTCTGTTTTTGGCGGTCAGATATTTTCGCGCCGCCTGCAGGATGTCGTCCGCCGTTATCTGGGCCAGATTGTCCAGATAAGTGGTCAGGTAACGGTAGTCTCCGGTCAAGGCCTCGAAATAAGAAAGCTTTCCTGCCAGGCCCTCGTTGGAGTCAAGGCCCCGGATATAATCGGCGCGCAGTTGATTCCTTGTTTTTTCCAATTCTTCAGGAGAAACCGGTTCCTTCTTGAGGCGCTCAATTTCTTCGTAGATGAGTTGTTCCAGTTCATCGGAGCCATGAGGCGCCCGGGGTGCGGCAAATATGGTGAAAAGATTCGGGAAACGACTCCCGGGAACACCATTGCTGACGTCAATACTTTCTGCAACACCCTTTTGCTGCACCAGGCTCCGATAGAGCCTGGACGATCGTCCACGGCTCAGGATGGATTCCACCATGTCCAAGATGTAGTCGTCCCGGTCGGGCATGTTCGGCTTGTGATAACCGATAATCAATTGGGGATTCGCATCCCAGATAACCGTTGTCCTTCTCTCACCGGCCTGCGGCGGTTCTTCCGTGACTGACGGGGGCGGCACAGGCTGCGAGGGGATGGGACCGAAATATTTTTTGATCAGTTTCAGGGTCGCGGCAGTGTTGACATCGCCCACGATTGTTATGACCGTGTTGTTTGGCGCATGAAACCGGCGGAAAAAATCGGTCATGGCATTTTCGGACAGATAAGCCATGTCCGAAGGCCAGCCCAGAATGGGGCGCCCGTATGGATGAGCTTGAAAGGCCGTTGATATGAATTCCTCGTAGAGCTTTCCCCCGGGATCCGATTCAACACGCTGCCGTCGCTCTTCCATGATCACCTGTCTTTCTACGTAGAAGTCACGGAAGACGGGATTGACCATGCGGTCGGCTTCGATACGCGCCCAGAGTTCAATTTTATTCGAAGGCAGGCTGACATGGTAGGTTGTCAGATCCTGCGAGGTGTTCGCATTAAATTGATCCGCGCCGTTTTCCGTGTAGAGGCGATCGATCTCATTTGGAATGTACAACGCCCGGTGCTCTTTTTGCAGCGCTTCGAGTCGGTTCTGGGCGTCGGCGATTTTTTTCAGGTCAGCCTTGGCGCCTTTACGGCGTTCGAGGTCGATGGCCTTGCCGATTTCGCTGATTTTTCGGAGAACAGGTTGCTCCTTTTTGAAGTCCGTCGTTCCGATGGTGGTGGTTCCCTTGAACATCATGTGTTCAAGAAAATGGGCCAGCCCCGTTTCACCGAGTTTTTCATCGACGGCGCCCACACGATGACGGATATACAGTGATGCCGTAGGGCTGATATGCCGCTCCAGAATCAGAACCGTCAGTCCGTTGCTCAAAACCGTCTTATGGACACGATTTTCCAGATCCGTCGCCGAAAGCAGGGGAGACGGTACAAGTGAAATCAGCAGGATCAATAGAGCCCCGATCAGGGGATATTTGCAGGGTATGTTCATTTTTGGTCAGCCTTTCCACCTGTCCCGCCTGGTCAACATCTTCAGGGAGCGGTACATGTCGTAATCCAGTTTTTCGTTCCGGCAGGGCAGCAGTGTATTGTTATGATAAAGCGGTTCCTCCGAAAGCGGAAACGGCGAAACGGCTACGGCCTCGCTCCACAGTGCCGTGCCCGGAATGGGAGAGTATTCGGCAATAACCGGCCGACCGCCGCAGGCAAAAACGTAATCGATACTGCGGCGAACTTCTTCCGCATCCTGGTTCGGCAATCCGCAGAGCAGATAAACACCGATATCACGATCCCGATAACCGGCTTCCTTCAGATAGGCCACGGCTGTTTCAAGTTCGCTGTTTTTAACTTTGCCTCCCGTTTCGCGTTGCCTTTCCCGGTTCGAGGTTTCAAAACCGAAGCGAATGGTCTGAAATCCAGCGCAATAAAGGAGTCGTGCAATATTCTCCGTTACTTCCCGCAGATGGAGACCGTTGGGACAATGAAAACGGCAGGGAAGCTTACGCCGGATCAGTTCCTCCGCCATGGGGATAAACATCTCCGTCGGACGGATCAGGAGCGCGTCGTCATAAAAAGAGAAATTCACAATACCGTACTGTTTATACCAGAACTCGATTTCTTCAACAACTCTATATGGATCTCTCCGGACGAAGAAAGGATTTAAAATCCGGGATGCGCAATAGGTGCAATCGAAGGGGCATCCCCGGGATGTGAGAATCGGAATTTGATCATTGTGCGGCAGGAGATCGAAAGCCGGATAAGGATAGGTGTCATAGTCGTTAAGCGATGGAAGGAACGTCATTTCTGCGCCGAGGATATTGCGGCACAAAGGAGGAAGCGCCGACTCGCCGATCCCTTCAATCAGAACATCGGCCCCGGAGAAGGCGGCGTGATCGCGGCAGAGTGTGACGTAATGGCCGCCCAGTACAACGGGGATTCCGGGAAAGACGTCTTTGACCTGGCGAATCGCTTCAAAGGCGCCCGGGTACCAGTAAGTCATCATCGATCCCACCAAAACGAGGTCGGGCGGCGGCAAGCTATGCAGCATCGCCCGAAACGTCGGGATGGAGATACCATAGCGGCTGAATTTACGGGGAAAGGATGAGAAGAATTCCGGTTTGGGAATATGTGTCTTGGGAAACTCGCCGGTTCCCAGGGAGGTTCTTTTAAAAGCGCCGGTTGGGGAACTGGTCTTTGAAGGATCATGCCAAGGGTTCAAACAGTCGATGACGTTAACCGGGAAACCATTTTTGCGAAGGATCGCCGCCAGGGTCAAAAGCCCGAGCGGTTTGATCCAGAAATCATAGGCGGCAAAATCGTAAATCCAGGGATTGATCAGGAGAATGCTTTTCGGGTTCATGGCGCCTGTTTTGCTGATCACGATGCTTGTATGGAAGCCATGTTCGCCATAAGCAGGTCTGCATCGGCGAAAACCAACCGGTGCATAAGCAGAGGCACATAAACGGCTTCGGATAGACAGCGGAAAGTAGCATCCAGCGGATCAGTTTTCCCGAAGCACAAACGATAGTAAGGATCGTCTTCTTCCCCGCGACCGAAGTCCTTAGCCTGCCAGACCTTGCGCGCCGCCGCCAGCGCCTCAGCGGGCGACTTGCCCGATGCGATGGCGGATGCATACTGCAGCGACGTCTGAGGGAAAAACGGCAGCGGTTTTTTTAAACCGTCTCTGTAAACATTGAGTAAGTGCATCAAAATCGTTTTTCCATCCCGAGGTGCCTGAAAAAGGACCCAATCCGTTCGCCCTGCCAGGCAGTTGAACCAAGGATGTTCAGGGAAGCTTGACGACAGACAAAGGTGCATCAGCCAGGCATTCAAATAATCCTTCCCCTTCAGGTCGGCATAGCGATAGGCGAAAAAGCCTCGCGGCGAGGGCAGCGTGATCCGGCCGGTCAGTCGGATATCGCAAAGGGTCAAATCAATGTTGAATTCCTTCCGGTTGGCTTCAGGTGAAAGCCTGTCGATTTGTCCGGCATAATGATTGATTTCTGCCGCCAGAGTTTGGTATTCGTATTGCCCCGCTGCGCCAAGCGGAAGTTTTCCCGCTTCCGTCAGCAAGTCATATTCCTGATCGGGAATCGCTGCGTTCAGCCGATTGTCCAGCATGGTTTGGGCGATGTCGTAGCGTGACAGTCCCGAAAGCTTGAAGGTTTCCACGTCATTGAGCCTCTCCTCTTCACGTCTTAGCTGAATTCCCAGGCATTGTTCGACGAAAAAGCGGGCGGGATGACGAAAGAAACGCAGCAAATCGGTTGTAGCGACGTTTGGGGAAAGTCTGCTTTCCTCAGGTAACGGAGATATAACAAATGCCCGTGGAGGACACGGGTAGCCTGTTAATGACTGGGCAGCCCGGCAATTTTCACCACTGTAGCTGAAACGTCGGGGGTCACCTGAAAAATAAACCGGTGAAAACGGCTGCAGAGGGTGGAAGGTAAGCAGATGTTTTCTGATCTGTGCCGGTGAAGAAGACGGCTCTTTGGTTTCGCCGGATGTGTCCGGCTTTCGGGTGAAGGACTGTTCCAAGTAGTCAAGCAGTTCGGAGACGACCACCGATGGGGGGATGAAACTGTTGTCGCGGATGCTCTGCCCCGTGTAGAAGAGAATCAACCGCTCCCGCGCCGAAAGAATCGTTTCAAGAAACAGATAGCGGTCGTCGTCCCGCTTGGAGCGATCGCCTCGCCTGCGATGACGCTCGATGAGGTCAAACCCGATTTTGGTCGATTCCCGGGGGAACCGTTCATGGTTCATACCCAGCAGGGCGATTACCTTGAAGGGGATGCTGCGCATGGGGACCATGGCGCAAAAAGTTACGCCGCCGGAAAGGAAACCATGGGAGAAACCCGCGACTTCAAGTTGCGCCGTAAGGTGCTCGCGTATGACCGTGAGCGGCAGGAGATCAGCATAGCCGCTTGTTTCTGCCGTATTGGACAAATCGTTAATGGTTACGAGGAGATGCCGATGATAGATGAGGGCATCGTCGTCCTCGTCCATGCGCAGAAATTGTTCGCAGAGTTCGGTTAAAATTGTCTGCCATGTCTTCAGGGAATGCTTTTGCCGGAGGCGTTTACAAGATGAAAAAAGATGGTCCATCAGGTCTAGGAATCGGCCCAATACCTCGGCTCTTTCCCCTTCAATGCCATCGTAAGGAAGCCGGTTCTCAAACAGGCGGTCGTCTTTTCCCGGCAGAGCATATCCAAGCAGCATGCGGTCGATGCCGTGCCGCCAGGTGTGATAACTTGAGTGGGGCAGGTCGAGGTCCAGGAGGCTCTGGTCGTCAATTCCCCAGCGGATGCCGGTTTCATCCACCCAACGGCGAATCAGGGCCGTTTCCTCCTCGGAGAGATGAAAAGCGCGACG
>CAZTYA010000089.1:0-486 GCA_964617255.1 uncultured Syntrophales bacterium | reverse complement strand
AGCGTCAGGACGTGAGAAACCTCGAAGCGGCTTTCGGTCAGATCCAGTATCTCAAAAAAAATGTCCGCCACGGGGTTGTTTCGCATGTGTTTGCGGTCGGCGATGCTGAAAGGGATGTAAGGCTCGGCGCCTTTTGGGGGTTCATCCCCCGGATGTTCGAAGACGGCTTCGATGAGGGGGGCGTAGGTGTCGATATCGGAAGTCATGACGAGGATATCGCGCGGTTTTAATTGCGGATCACTTTCAAAAAGTGAAAGAAGACGATCATGCAGGACTTCCACTTCCCGTAAGGGGCTGTGGCAAGCATGGCATTCAATCGAGCGGTCGCTTTCGGATAAAGGAAGCCGTTTTGCTTCGCCTTTGCTGCGGTCAAGGAGATCCAGGATGTCCGACTGAACCGTACGCAGCACAGTGGTTTCACCGGGTCGGATGAAGAAATCTTGATGTTGTGCCGGCACATCCGCAAGCGCAAAGAGAAAATCCCGG
>CAZTYA010000088.1:0-7379 GCA_964617255.1 uncultured Syntrophales bacterium | reverse complement strand
GGTTCGAATCTGGTCGGAATCGCCGAACGTCACCGCCTTCAATGGAGAAGACGGCTTGATTTTAATCAGCGCAATGTCGGTATTGGCGTCCTTGCCCTTGACCTCGCCGTCATATTCCCGTCCGTCGGACAATTTCACTTTGATCTTATCCGCCTTTTCCACCACATGGTTGTTGGTAAAAATATAACCGTCGGCACTGATGATGAAACCGGAACCGAGACTGTTCTGCTTATATTCCCGCTCCGGTATATCGCCAAAAAAGCGGCGGAAGAAGTCATCATTGCCGAAAGGACCGAAAGGAATCCGCCCGCCGGGCATACGCTGCGTCTTCAGAATCTTGGTTGTACTGATGTTAACGACTGTAGGGCTCAGTTTCTCGGACAGATCCGCGAATGACGGCAGGACCGTCCCCGGCGCAACCGGCGCTGCCGACGCCATGGAAAAAGTTAAACCAATGAAAGATAAAGCGAATAAAACGATCCCCATCCGCCGGGCAAACCATCCCTTTCCGTCAATACCTTTTCCGTATTTAGCCATACTGTAACCTCCTGCTTGAAGCGGCTAAGCCGCGAATTAATCTGCTGAATTGCAGGGATAAACGGTCACCGATACATGAGCCGGATATAACCTGCATACCGGGGAAACATTTTTGTATTTTGCCGCAATATAGTCACCCTTGGGGAGATAGGCAAGGAGCCGAACGGGTCGATATTCTATTTGTCTTTTTTCAAGCGGTAATCATGAGTCGCATTCCGTCCGGTCCGGTTTTCAATATGGGGGATCGCGATGCAGAAAGGGGAAAAAGAAAATCTTCACATTTTGAGTAAAACGGACGTTGCATATTCCGACGACAAACCGGGTACATTCTACCGAGGAAAGAATTATGCACATGATTCCATTGGCAGTTTCCCCCTCAGGAAGGTGACTTCTGATGGCAATCCTGGTTTTTGACGGAACTCCGGCGCCATATCCAGGAATGGTTGCAGGACACCTTGACCGGCACGCGGCAAGCCGCTTGCCGGTCAAGGTGAATCTATTTGAACTGCAGATACTTGAAAGAGGCCGTCATCCTTGTTCGGTAGGTTTTGATAGCGCCATCTTCAATCGTCACATCCTGTCCGGTCACTTCGGCGACTCTTAAATCCTGAATACTCTTCGCGGCCGTTGCGACGGCATTCTTCGCGGCTTCTTCCCAGGATACAGTGCTGACGCCAACCAGCTCGATTACATCATATGTACTTTCAGGCATTTCAATCACCTCATAGGGGGTTGTGTTTAATTTATTCGGGAAACTCTGTTCCGATTTTCAAGCATCGTTCTTCTCTCACCCGCCGGGAATATAAAGTCCAAATTATCTCAACGGTCCATGAGCGAGCGTTTCGACCAACTTTAACCACAAAGAAATGGGACTGTCAATGCAATTCCCCCGTTTGTCCCTCAGCCCGCTCAATTTCTTGAAACGGTTGATCATAAAAGGCGAGAAGAAAGGAGGGCCGCCGTTTGGATTATCCCATTAGCCGTCTATGTTTTGCCGAGACATTTCCGCCCGGCAGAAATCCCGGAAATTATTGACGGCTGTAAAGAACTCCCGCATCATAATGACCCAGGCGTAGCGCCCCTGATCGGTCAGGCGGTAATCTTCACCGGTGTACCGGATGGCTCCGATCAAAGAAAATAGCACAAGATCCTTCCAGAGTATTTTATAAAGCTGGCCGGCATACTTTGCCTCAAGATCTTTCAGATGCAGGAATCCCCCGAACAGACGCATCAAGAAATCATAACGAATCCGGTCGCGCAGCGAAAAGGTGCGGGTCGCCATCAGGGGGAGCCGGCCCCGGTTGACCTGATCAATATAGGTTGGTACATGAAACGTGTTGGCGTAACAGGTACCGTTTAGATATCCAATCGAACCGCTGCCCAGTCCGGCGTATTCGTCATAGTCGACAATATACTCATCAATCATGGTTCCCTTCCGGGAAAAACACCAGGCGGATGAAAAACGATAGGATGCGGCAAGCCGACGGGTAATTTCGCGATAGAACCGTTTTTCGTTCCGGTCATTGACCTTTCCCAGGGTATCCATAACCTTCTGCCGCGTAATATCCGAGATCATGAGCGGGTAGAACGTCACCTGATCAATTTCGATTCCCATCAGAATATCCAGATCACACTTCAGCATATCCAGATTCTGCGATGGAAAATTGAAGATCATGTCCGCATTGAGGGTGTCGAACATACCCTTGATCTCTTTCAACCGACGGGCAATCGTTTCGCCGCTGCCGTATTTCTCGTAACGATCCATCCGTTTCAACAGATCATCGTTGAAACTTTGCACACCGACGGAAAGACGGTTGACCTGGGCGTTCTGCAGACAGACCAGATTCTTCTCGGTCAGGTGATTCGGGTTGGTTTCCACGGAAATTTCACGGATAGAGAAACACTCCCGCGCCATGGCTAACGTTTCCGCCAGCTCTTCAATCATCACCGTAGGTGTCCCACCGCCGACATAGATTCCGCCAAAATCATAACCCAGATCCCGATAGAGTCGGATTTCCCTTTTCAAGGCGGCAAAATAAAGACGACAGAGGTCTTCATCGAAAACAATCCGATTAAAGGAGCAATAAGGACAGAGTTTTTCACAGAAAGGAATATGCATATAAAGAAGCCTGGGCGACCGATCGGCGCCTACGGAGGGGATCTGCGGGTTTTCCTTTTCATCAAAACACATGGCCGCGGCAAACTCCCGCCGTGCCTGATATCCAATAATCCGATGAATCAACCGTGCCTCCTTTTCCTTCATCTTCCATGGAACCCCAGACGGGTCTACGGGCCCTTTTCCGGGAACCGATTCCCTACCACGAATGACCTGAAATCACAAGCCCTTGCGGGAAACCTCTATCGATGATATAAGTTATTTTCGAAATGCTTTCAAAGGAGTAACACCGCATGGCGGAGCAAAAAATCTACACCCTGTGGTCGGAAGACCAAATTGACGAAGACTCCATCCGGGTCCTCCGGACCACCTGTGAAGACCTGCCCTTGCCCTTGAATAAGGACGGCGAGGAAATGGTCAAGACACTGATCGATACCTTCTTGAACCGTGATGACGGCGTAGGCCTGGCTGCGCCGCAAATCGGTATTCTCAAGCGGATCATCGTTTTCAGGAATAAGGGTTTCGATGAAAGAACGTGGTCTAAAAAACCGGAAGATTACGAAGTCCTGATCAACCCCAGAATCACTCAGGCCAGAGGAGAACTGGTATCCGCACTGGAGGGATGCCTCTCCTGCCCGGATATTCAGGTCGAAATCGCCCGTTTCCCGGAAATCAAGTTGCGAGCTTGCGATAAAAAGGGAAATAAAATCTCCAAACGCTACAACGATTACGTCGCCCGGGTTGTTCAACATGAAATGGATCACTTGGAAGGCAAGCTGATCATTGATCACGGTGGAACGCTGTATTATCCAAAGAAAAAACAGGGCTTTTTCGACAAGATATTTCAGGCGGAGAAATAACGTTCGGCTATCGATTTATCGACCAAGTTCAAAACATGATCAACGGATAAGGTTACGCAAGGCTTCAGCCACCGGAGCGGTGAAAAGAGACAGGAGAATGGCAAAAAGGGCAAAAGCGCCGACGGCTTCGCTGATGTAGATCTTATCGTAGCGACGTTTCAGGGACACGATAACGAGTGCGCCGACGGAAAGGCATCCCAGGTGAAAAAAGGGGAATTGCCCCTCCATACTGGTTACGGATTCCATATAGGTGAAAGACGCGGTCGTCACCAGGGCAAAACCTGCCACGATCCAAGCCTCCCCAGTCTTTTCTGTCGACACCGCCGCTTTCTTGAGCTTTAGGAAATTCAGCAAGAAATCCTTCATGCCTCTACCCCCGCAAGATCCCTGTCAGACAAACCTCCCTTCAGAGTGACCGTTGTATAGCATAACCACCGGCCTTATACAAACCAAAACGCGTACACCCTTAAAAACACGTAAGGTTTATATCCCCATAACCGGTCCGCTGCAAGATTTACCCTTGAAAAGGACACTCGCTTATAGTACATTTTTCACGTATTAGAACTTATTTTGCCACGTCACGGAAAGGATGCATGCTTAAGATCAACTGCCCGGAGTGCGGCAAACAATTTATCTGGACGGATGACAGACCGCCCCAAGGCACATGCCCTAACGACGGTTGTGATTGGCAATATGATGTTCGGAAAGAAATTGGAAAAGGAATCGCAAAACGTGCGAATGCATCGCCGCAGGCGTCCTTCTCCTGTCCCGAATGCGGTTCACCTTTAAACTCAGGTTGGATGTGTTGTTCCTCCTGCGGCACACTGATCCTGGCATCAAGGTCGGTCGAAAAGCGGCATGTGGCTTTTGCTTCCATGCTGCTCCTTGTTTTGCTGACTTTTTTACACCTTTATATCGGCTGATTTGATTGTTCTTTTATAAAAAGTAGAAATAGGAAGGATCATTTCGCCAGCGGTTTTCTCCCCTTTTTAATATGTTATTGGTCGTGCTGGGGTGCGGCTGTAACCTTTTTTGAGCGGTCAACTTTTGGGTCTCGCTCCTGACAGGAGGTTTAAGTTATGTTTCGCCAGATTCTCGTTCCAACAGACTTTTCCAAAAAACACATCAGCCCTTTGGAAATTGCCACCAATCTTGCAGCGAAATATAAAAGCACCATCCATCTGCTGCATGTCGTTGAAATTATCGCCGACACAACATTTACGGAATATGAAGATTTCTACAACAAACTGGAAAAAAGGGCCCAGAAACAGATGAGTACCCTGATTGCCCAGTATGAGGGGAAACCGGTACAGATTCTTCCGCATATCAGCTACGGTAACCGGGTGCAGGAAATTCTGAAGTTCAGTAAAGACCATGAAATCGGGCTGATCATCATGAACTCTCATAAAGTTGAATTAAAAAATCCGATCCAGAGTTGGGGCACCATCAGTTATAAAGTGGCTCTACTGTCGGAGAGCCCGGTTATGCTGGTAAAATAAAAATAGGGGTTTAGCATGCGCCAAATATTAATCGTTGACGACGACGATACCCTCCGGGAAGTGCTCGTAGAGTATTTTGAAAGTATGGGCTATGGGGTCATGGAGGCTTCCAACGGCCGGATAGCCTTGGAGAAACAGATGCAGCATCCGGCAGATCTGGTAATCACAGATCTGATTATGCCTGAAGAAAACGGCCTGGAGACGATTCTTGAATTTCAGCGGCGATATCCATCCCTGAAAATTATCGCCATGACCGGCAGCGGTCACTTCGGCGCCCTCGAGGATCTCAATACCGCCACGATTTTGGGCGCCGATCGGACATTTTCCAAACCTTTTCACCTGGAAGACATGTTGAAGGCCGTGAAGGAACTTCTCAAAGACTCCGCTTCTTGATTAAACTGCAAAGAAAGATCAAAATCCGACATGGAAGACTGGCAAAGTAAAGCCTTCGAAAGGCAAATCAAGCAGTATTCGGATGAAACAACGCTGCTCCGCAAAGAAGTGGAGAAATTCCAGCTTATTCTCGAAGAAATTAACCTGTTCTACTGTGAACTGAATCTCGACGGCCGGATGATGCTTTTTAATACCCCCTTCTGTCAGGCCCTTGGATACGAAAGTGAAGAATTGGCCGGAATGCAATATGAAGAGCTCCTGGACAGCTCCTCTCAAGAAACGTTTGAGGCCGCTTTGGAAGATGTTTTGAAAAGCGGTCTACCCAAAAGACGTTTCGATTATATTCTCCTGAAAAAAAACGGGGCACTTCTGCATACGGAAACGTCCATTTTTCTTTTAACGGATGGAAAAAAGCTGCCTCTGGGCTACCGCATTCTTTTTCAGGATATTACACGCAGAAAGCAGGCGGAAGAACTGATCAAGAAGTTGGCTTTTCAGGACACCCTGACCGGATTACCCAATCGGAGATTGTTCCATGACCGGCTGGTGCTTGAATTGAATCAGGCAAAACGAAATCAGGAACGGTTTGCCGTCATGATGATCGATCTGGACCGATTCAAAGAGGTCAACGACACCCTGGGACACTACGTGGGTGATCTACTGATCCAGGCTGTGGGGCAAAGATTAACCCATCTTCTGCGTAAGGGCGACACCGTGGCACGCATCGGAGGCGACGAATTCATTCTCCTGCTCCCGTCTTTACCGCAGGGGGACAATGGCTGCCGTGTTGCCGAAAAAATTCTCAGTGCGTTCAGTGAGCCTTTTTCGTTGGAAAACCACGAAATCCATATAACCCCCAGCATCGGCATTGCGATTTATCCCGATCACGGGGACAACATGGATCTCTTGCTGAGAAATTCCGATATCGCCATGTATGCGGCAAAAGAAAAGGGACGGAATATGTTTGAATACTACCTGAAAAACGGACGCAACAGCGAAACAACCGTCCGGTAAGGTCGGCAATCGGATCACAAAAACGACCTGCCATCCTTTACAGTCGCTGACACAATACCCTAGCCACCGCATCAAATACCTGATCCACCGTTATGCCTGTCATGCAGGTCATATCCCGACAGGATTTTCGAAAACAGGGAACACAGTCAAGGGACGCCTGGATAACAATATGCCCGGCACCATAGGGCCCCGTCCGGCTTGGATCCGTCGGGCCGAAGAGGGCGACCACGGGTGTGCCCAGCGCGGCAGCCAGATGCATGGGGCCGGAATCCGTTGTGACCAGCAGTGCCGCGCGCCGATAGAGTTCCGCCAGATCTTTCAGCGTCGTCTGTCCTTCGAGATTAACCACACCGCCGTGGGCCCGCAGACGTATCTTTTCCAAAGCAGGCGCCTTTTGGCCGGTCAGGATAACGGGAAGGTCATATGTCTCAACAATACGATCACACAGGTCGGCAAAACGATCATCGTCCCAGAGCTTTGTATCCCAGTAAGCAACAGGATTCATGACGACAAAAGGGCCGGAAACCTGATAAGAATTTAGGAGTTGATCTACTTTTTCCTTGTTTTCCTCACCGACGGCGATCTGAAACACCGGATGAGCAATTTTGGCCCCGAGGAATTTGGGGAAATCGAGATAACGATCAACGGCATGTTTGGTCATATCCTCGGGGATTTTTTCAACATAGAAAAGACCGCTCAATTCCTGGTAACTTTCATAGCCGATTTTCCTTTTGCCCCGGCAGAGGAAGACCAGAATCGCACTTTTGAACAGACCGTGGAAATCGATCACCAGATCATAGTCACGGGCACGAAGCTCATGTAGAAATAATTTGATTTCCCGCAGAGGCTTTTTGATCCGCCCGGCTGTAATCTCCTTTTGCCATCCTTTACGCCGGGAAACAATTAAACAATCCAGATCCGGATGGTTCCGAACAATATCGGCCGCGGCCTCTTCGACAA
>CAZTYA010000087.1:0-7421 GCA_964617255.1 uncultured Syntrophales bacterium | reverse complement strand
ATGGCTTGAAATAATTCATATTTTTCATATGCATGGAATACCATCTCCTCGTTTTTTGTCAAATCAAGATTTCGTTGTCACGGATTTGGAAAAAAACCATTGTCAGAACAGTGAAAACACCTTAACCTACGCACCGGATTCACTGCCAAACGTTGGCGGATCCCGGGAATAGATTCCACACAGAACAAAATGACGTCATGAAGAACGACTCCCCTTGGGAAATAGATCATCAGTGTCCTCAGTGCGGCGCCCACGTCATCCTTGATGAGACAGACCGCATCCTGGCCTGCCCCTACTGCCGAACAAAACTCTACCTGGTTCAGGCAGGCGGCTTTGGTTATTACATTCCCCCCGGAGAAATGAACGGCCGGGAAATATATTATCTACCCTATTGGCGTATCAAAGGATCCCATTTTTGCTTCCGGGACCGGCAAATTCAGTTTCGTTTTATCGATGTCAGTCAAAAGGCCGTGCCGATCCCCATGATTCCCCCATCATTGGGTCTGCGCCCCCAGGCCATGAAACTGAGATTTCTGACACCGGATGTGGCGGGCATCTTTCTTGCCCCACAGGGACGTGCCATCGATGCATTACTCCCTCCGGGCGAATTCCCGGGAACGGATAGAGCCGATTTTATAGGTGAAATTATCAGTCTTATCTATACACCGGTCTATCTGAAAGAGAAAACCCTCTTCGATGCCGTAACCCAGCGCCCCCTGAACAATATGAATAATCCGGATTTGCTCGATAATCTCCCCCAAATGAACCCTATCACGCACGCTAAAATCCGCTTCATTCCAACCCTTTGTCCCCAGTGCGGCTGGAATCTGGACGGAGAAAAAGACGCCCTGTCGCTTGGCTGCAACAATTGTCACACCCTCTGGCAATGCCGGCAGGATCGCCTCGAAATTCTCGCATGCACCATAGCCGCATCTGCTGGACCGGCGGACTTATATCTCCCCTTCTGGAGGATGAAAATCAAGGTGGCGGGCTTTGCGGTGGAAACTTATGGAGATTTGATCCGTCTGGCCAATCTTCCCAAAGTCGCCACGCCGGAATTGGAGTCCACACCGCTTTTTTTCTGGTCTCCGGCCTTCAAAATCAATCCGGCGCTCTATCTCCGCTGGACCCGTCTGATGACCGTCTCCCAACCAAAGGTCAACCAAACCCAACCTGCCGACTCGGTCCCGATCCCGGCCCTTCATCCCGTGACGCTTCCCTTGATGGAAGCGTTGGAGGGGGTTCGGATCAATATCGGTCAGTTACTCTCAGATAAAAAAAGACTTCTGCCATCCCTGGCCGAAGCGAACATCTCCCTGTTGGAATCGGATCTGGTTTACGAACCCTTTATAAGCAGAAACAGCGAGTTGATCCATGCCACGCTCGGCCTCACCGTTGACCGGAAAGCCCTGTCCCTGGCATTTCACCTGTCGTAAGGCCTAGGATAATCCCATGCCCATACAGTTCACTGCATCTTTTTATGATTATGAATTGGGATGCGAAAAAAGCGATTTTATGCTTCAATATGGTCGCATTATCTGACCCGTGTTCAGGATTTGTTAACGTCGCGGCTCCATAACGCTTTTTCTCACCCCAGGAGAATCCCATGGCAATAAAGATCAAGATTTATTACGATTACATCTGACCCTTCTGCTATGTCGGCAAGGCTGTTGTCGACACCATTGGCCTGGAAATTCCCCTTGAAATCGAATGGATTCCCTTCGAGGTCCACCCGGAAACGCCGCCGGAAGGAAGACTTTTGACCGACATGTTTCCGGGCACCATATTCGAGAAGTTTTACCGGAAACTGGCCAGGCAATCCGGCGTCCCCGACTTGCCCTTCGGGCGTGCGGAACGTCTTGACAATTCGAGTATGGCGCTGAAAGCAGCGGAATTCGCAAAGAGCACCGATTCATTCGACCATTTTCACAATAATCTTTTCCGTGCACACTTCGTCGAGGAGAAAAACATCAGTCGTCTCGAAACGATCCTGGGTGTCGCCGTGGCCTCCGGACTGGATACTCAAGCCCTGGAAACGGCGCTGCAAAACCATGAATTTACGGAAATAGTCAACCATTACAAAGATACGGCTTGTCGGGAAGGGATCAGCGGGGTGCCGACGTTCATCGTCAATGACCGACACCGTCTTGTCGGTGCGCAACCCCTGGATGGGTTCCGTAATTACCTGAAACAATTGAACAAGTAGCTTAATTCAGCTCCATTTTTATTAAAGAGAAGGTGCCGTGATGGAATTCAATCTAAAAATCGCCGGGGAGGCCGGCCATGGTCTTTTGACCATCGAACTGGGTCTGACGGAAATCCTGGCCCGCACGGGTTACCACTTCTTTGCCACCAAGAATTACATGTCCCGGATTCGCGGCGGCCATAATTTTCACATGATTCGGATTGCCGATAGGCCCGTTCATGCTCTGAACGGAAATGTCTGGGAAATGATCCTGGCCTTTGACGAGGAAGCCGAACGCCGCCACCGGCCGACGCTCAGAGAAGGCGGTATTTTTATCGATCAGGAGGAAATCAGGCAGATCAGCCAGATCATTCGACACCAATTTGCGGAACCCATGGCCGTCAACACTGTTCTCATGGGCATCGTCCTTTCTGCCATCGGCTTTGATCCGGCACGTCTCGCCGACGTCGGCCTTCCGGAAGACCGCAGGACTATGCTGGGAGAAGGGTTCCGTTATGCCGGGGGGAAAAAGCTGTCCGGTAAATACCTCATCAAATCCTCTTTAGAAACGTTCCTTCGTTTCGACGGAAACCAGGCCCTGGGTCTTGGCGCCATTTTGGGGGGATGCCAGTTTATGGCCGCCTACCCCATGACCCCCGCCACATCCATCATGAACTACTTCGCCAACGCCGCCAAGGATCTCCCCATTCATTTTGAACAGGCGGAAGATGAAATCGCCGCCGTCAATATGGCTCTGGGGGCTTCCTATGCAGGGCTCCGCGCCATGACAGCTTCCTCCGGCGGCGGGTTTGATCTCATGACAGAGGGCCTTTCTCTGGCGGGCATGACGGAGACACCTATTGTGATTATGGTCTCACAGAGGCCGGGACCGTCCACGGGGCTCCCGACCCGAACCGAACAGGGGGATCTGAACCTTCTGGTCCACGCAGGTCACGGTGAGTTTCCCCGCATGATTTTCGCCCCCGGAACCATTCTGGAAGCCATTGAAATCGCCCGGGACGCCTTTGATCTTGCCGATTCACTACAGTCTCCGATCCTGATCCTGACAGACCAGTACCTGGCCGATTCGATCCAGACCGTCGAGGCGGAGATTCCGCGGTCGGTGAGTCACCGCACCTGCCGGGCCTACGACGAGACCTACCGGCGTTATGCCCTGACCAATGGAGGACTCTCACCCCTAACCTACCCCGGCATCGGGAAAGCATTGGTCCGGCTTGACTCGGATGAGCACGACGAGGATGGACGCATTACCGAGGACCTCGATCTGCGTGTCCGAATGGTGGACAAGCGCATGCAAAAAGCGAAACACATGACCTCCCTGTCCCGGAAGCCCACCTTCTACGGCAATCCGGAAGCCGAATGGATACTGCTCTCCTGGGGCTCGAACCGGCAGATTGTCGAAGAAGCGATTTGGCATCTCAACGAGGCGGGGATTGCCGTGGGCGCATTACACTTCTCTCAGGTCTATCCTCTCGGCCCGGAAATGATCGCCGCATGGTCCCTGGAGCAAAGAAAAGTCGTCTGCCTGGAGAACAATACCGGCGGCCAGTTCGCGGCTCTGCTCAAGCGTGAACTTGGGCTGGACGTGCTCTATAAAATTCTCAAATACAACGGAGAATGCTTCACGGTAGAGGAAGTCCGCGAACGCATCCTCGCCATCATGGAGGTCAAGCCGTGACAAATTCACCCTACGACATCGCCTGGTGCCCCGGTTGCGGAAATTTTGCCATCCGTACCGCCCTTGCAGAGGCCCTGAACGAACTGGACATGCCGCCCCAGCAGATCGTCCTGACATCGGGGATCGGCCAGGGGGCGAAGATGCCCCAATATTTGGAAACAAATTATTTCAATGGCTTGCATGGTCGCTCTGTCCCGCTGGCCGTGGGCATCAAGCTGGCACGGCCGGACCTGACGGTGATTGCCGTTTCCGGAGACGGCTGTATGTACGGCGAAGGGGGGAATCATTTTCTGCATACGATCCGGAAGAATCTGGATATCACGATTCTGATTACCAACAACCAGGTTTACGGTCTGACCAAGGGGCAGAGTTCCCCCACCACGGACCGGGGTGTTAAAAACCCCCTCGATCCGCAGGGCAATCCCAATGAACCTCTCTCACCTCTGGTCCTGGCCCTTGCCATGGGTGCGCCTTTTGTCGCACGGGGGTTTGCTAAAGAGAAGGATCATCTCAAGGAACTGATCAAGGCGGCGATCCGCTTCGAGGGAACGGCTGTCGTTGATATACTCCAGCCCTGTGTGAGTTTTAACAAGATCAACACCTACCAGTGGTACGGCGAGCGGGTTTATCAGGTCGAACCTACAGCAGACCGCTTTGAGGCCATCCGAACCGCAGAATCCTGGCAGGACAAGATCGCCATCGGCATTCTGTTCCGGGATGAAAAACATCCGGTGCGCAACGTCCGCGATCTTTTTCCTCGACATACCGAGCGAGAAGACGTCGAAAGACTGTTGCATTTATACCATGCTTGATTTGTCACCTTTTTCGCAGAGAAGGACTGATTTGCCGTGGTCACCGTTATCGGCGCCGAGGATCGGATAAAAGTCGAAACGGTCAATCAGGAGCTCTCAGCACAGATTCAGCAGGTATACGACCGCGCCAGAACAGACAACGACGGCAAAAGTGGTACCTCCTCACAATCTACAGCGAAAAGGTCGTGGAAGAGGTTGTCCGGCTATTGGCTCTAATACGAAAACCAAGCGCATGAAATAGGGATGGCTTAATACGATTAAACTATGTCTAAATCAAAAACTCTATCCTCATATAACTGCTTTCTCTGCCAGTAATTGATCCATGCCATAAAATCTTCACCATCATTATCCTTCAGCAATCTCTCCAAGCTGTTTGGTTGTCCACAAACTGAAACGCAAAATTCAATTTGCAAACGAGTTGCAAATCCTGTATAGAGGCACTCATGCAAGAGCGGGAAAGCAGATGCCATATTGAAAGGACCTTACGACAAGCAGGGCTCCAGAAGACCGCCCAGCGTTTGGCCGTACTCGATATTCTAACCCGGGCAGAAGTACCCCTGACAGCCGGCGATGTCTTCCAGCGTTTACCGGAGGAACAAAAGGTCAACCGAGTCACGGTTTACCGCATTCTGTCGTCTTATACCCAAAGCGGCATTATCCGGGAGTTCGCATCGAAAAGAGGTATTCACTACTACGAGCGGGTTGAACCCGGCACACATCTCCATCCGCATTTCATTTGCCGGAGTTGTGGAACCATGATCTGCATGTCGGCTGCATCCGAACTCTGGTGGAAAATGGCAGACACGCCTGACTTCGAAATTGAAAGCATCTGCATCAGCGGCCTCTGTCATTTGTGCAAAATTAAAGGAAATAAAGGAAAAACGGATGATAAGGAAAATTGATACCGCCCTATTCATTTTGTCGATTATGTTTCTGATCCTTTTCCTCCCAAACACGGTTTGGGCAAAAGACCGGGTCAGGGTCGCAGTAACAATTATACCCCAGGCCTATTTTGTGGAACGCATCGCAGGTCATAATGTGGATGTGCGTATTATTGTTCCTGCAGGCAGTAATCCCGAAACTTACGAACCCACGCCGCAACAGTTGTTTGATCTGTCATCATCGAAATTATATATCAAAGTTGGTCCACAGCATCTGGCGGTCGAAAACCGTTTTCAACGATTTACCTCAAATACGGATAAAAATATCCGTGTTGTCGACATGTCCCAGGGCATAAAAAACCTTCAGGAGGACCCTCACATCTGGCTGTCCCCCTCCATCGTCAGATCCGCGGCGGCAAATATCTGTGAGGGTCTGGCATCAGCAGACCCGCCTCATGCCGATTTATACCGAAAAAATCTCCAGCGTTTCCTTACCGACATTGAACGGCTTGATCAGCGGATCAAACAGCGATTGCACGACAGGAAAGGCCAATGTTTCATGGTCTACCACCCGGCATGGGGGTACTTTGCTCGCGAATATGGCCTGAAGCAACTGGCCATTCAGGAAGAGGGAAAACCCTTGAATGTCGCGCGACTTCAGAAGATGATCAATCTGGCCCGGGCCAAGGGGATTAAAACCATTTTTGTCCAGAAAGGCTTCGACAAAAAGAGTGCGGCTTCCATTGCCCGTGAAATAGATGGTACAGTCGTTGAAGTTAATCCTCTGGAACGGGATTGGCTCAAAAATCTGGATGATTTTTCTCAAGCTCTGCAGGATACTCTCCGCCCATGAGTGATACACCCGTCATCAGCATCCATAATGTTTCTTTCGGCTACGACGACCGGCCTATTCTGGAGGGAATTTCTCTCGATATCTTCCCAAAGGATTTTATTCTTGTCATCGGTCCGAACGGAGGCGGGAAAACAACACTGATTAAGCTGATTCTCGGTATTATTAAACCGTGGCAAGGGGCAATTCAACTTGACTCGTCTATCGCCACCCGCCTGGGCTACGTACCCCAGTTTTCAAATTTTAACAAAAATTTCCCCATCTCGGTTTTCGACTTTGTGCTGATGGGTCGAAGCCATGGCCAGAATTATCTGAAACGTTACGGCAGAGAAGACAAGACGGCAACAGATGCGATCCTGAAGCGGATGGATCTTTATGATTTACGTCGTAAGGAAATGAACACCTTGTCCGGGGGACAGGTGCAGAGGGCCCTGATTGCAAGGGCTCTGGTATCGGACCCCCTGGTGCTCTTTCTCGACGAACCGACAACATCGATTGATTTTACCTCCCAGATCAGCCTGCTGGAATTTCTGGAGGATATTAACCGCAAGATGGCCATTCTGGTAATCACCCATGACCCGACGCCTTTTGCCGCAACCTATCAACATATTGCCTGCGTGAACAGGGAACTTTACTATCACGGTCAGAACGAACTGGATCGTCATACTCTGGAAAAGGTGTACGGTTGTCCCGTTGAGCTTCTGGGACACGGGATTCCCCATACTTTTCTGCATCGTCATTGATATGATACTCGCATGAATCGAACACCATGAACATCGAGATCCTCAAATATGAATTCGTTCAGAATGCCCTGTTGGCAAGCCTTCTGGCCAGTATCGTCTGCGGCTTGATCGGCCCTTTTATCGTCACCAAACGCCTCGCTTCCATCAGTGGCGGATTGAGTCACACGGCATTCGCTGGTCTGGGGATGGCTTACTGGCTGGGTATCAATCCGCTTTATGGGGCATCCGTGGTGGTGATCCTGACGTCTCTG
>CAZTYA010000086.1:0-7472 GCA_964617255.1 uncultured Syntrophales bacterium | reverse complement strand
TGTCTGGCTTATGCCTCTAAAATATTTTATGTGCAACTCGATCCGCGCGTCGAAAAGATTGCCGAGTCACTTCCCGGTGCGAACTGTGGGGCTTGCGGCGCGGCAGGTTGTTTTTCCTATGCGGAAGGGGTGGTTGAAGGGGCATTCCCCGCGAACGGCTGCATTCCCGGCGGGAAAGATGTCGCCACCATAATCGGCGGGATTATGGGTTGTGCAGTTGAAGAAATGACGCCCATGAGGGCCGTGGTCAACTGCAAGGGCGGTAAAAAAGAAGCACGCCAGAAATTCGAATACATGGGTGTGCAGGACTGTAAGGCGGCAATGCTTCTGGCGGGCGGCAATAAGGCCTGTGAATACGGCTGTCTCGGTTTCGGGAATTGTGTGAATGTCTGCCAGTTCCATGCGATTACCATGGGAGAAAATGGACTGCCGATTGTGTATCCGGAACTCTGTACCGGGTGCGGTTTATGCGTGAAGGCCTGCCCGCGTCATGTGATCAGTCTTATTCCCCAGACGCAGAAAATTTACTCGGCTTGTGTCAACCCCGGAAAGGGCAAGGCCGTCAAGGAAGTCTGCGAAGTGGGTTGTATCGCCTGCGGCATTTGTGCCAACAAGAACAACAATCCATCCGGGGACATCGTCATGGAAGGCGGTCTGCCCAAGGTCGATTATCATGACAACCTGCGTATTCTGCCGGGAGCGACGAAGTGCCCGTCGAACAGTTTTGTGATTGAAGTTGCCTATCCCCCGGTAACATACAATGCGGAAAAGTGTAACGGCTGCGAAGGCAAGCCGAAACCTCTGTGTGTGAAGATCTGTCCGGCGAAGGGTTGTCTCACCTTTGATGCCGAGCAGAAGAAAGCCGTATATGACAGCAGCCTGTGTGTCGGCTGTGAGTTGTGTATCAGTGAATGTCCTGCAGTGGCGTTCAAGTAAGTCTAACATCAGAAAAAAGGAAATGGCCATGGTCATGAAAAATCAGTTTAATCGTCGGGATTTCTTGAAGTATTCGCTTTCGTTTGCCGTCGGCGGTGCAACGGTTGCCGTGCTGAACCCATATCTCCAGATCGGTGACAAGATTTTAGGAATTCTGAATCCGGGACTGGACAAACCATTTAAGAAATCCTTCCTTTCCATGGGATCTTTTGTCGACATCGCGATTTACGACCGGAATGTGAAGCATCTGCCCGCTGTTATGGCAAAAGCAGAAGCTGAAATTTATGCCGTGGATCGATTGATGAGCAGTTTTACGGAAACCAGCGACCTTGCAAAAATCAACCGCGCAGCCGGTCAGGACAGTGTTGTTGTCGATTCGAGGCTTTGTGAGGTCATGGCTGCAGCACAGGATATGGGATTGAGAACGGCGGGTGTTTTTGATCCGACTGTCCTGCCGCTTTTGACGCTTTATGGCCTGCGCGACAATCATCCCCGGATTCCCGATGTGAAGAGTATGGAGCGCACCTTGGCCCTGGTTGATTACCGCCAGATTGATGTAAGCCGAACGGGGAATCGTGTCGGTCTGGAAAAGCAGGGCGCGGCGGCGGACTTGGGCGGTATCGCCGTCGGATATGCCGTGGATCGGGTTGTTGCGGTTTTGAAGGCGCAAGGTATTGAGCGGGCAGTCATCAATGCCGGCGGTGAAGTTTATGCGATGGGTAAACCTGCAGGTCAGGAGGGCTGGCAGATCGGTATTCAGCATCCACGATTCCCGAACCGACTGGCCGGGAAAGTCGTCATAGCCGACCAAGCCATTTCAACGTCCGGTAACTATGAATTTAAAGCACAGTCCGAAAACCGGAATCTTGGCCACCTGCTCGACCCCCATACCGGCGCCATGCCGGACCCGATGCTCAGTGCAACGATTATTGCCGATACGACTATGGAAGCGGATGCCCTCTCTACAACCGCCTTCCTCATGGGATCGAAGCAAGCTGCGTCGTTTGTTGCGACACAGAAAAATGTGGGTGCGGCATTCATCCTGGCCGGTTCCGGTCGGGAAATCGAAACGATCAGAGCCGGGAGATTCCCCCGGATCATTGCTTAAATCACGTCCGATACATTGATCGGGGAAAGAAAGGTTGCTTTCTTTCCCCGTTTTTTTATAAAAGGCCTTTGCAAAATACCACGTGGTGCACCATGGTGTACGCCACGTATCGATTGCCCACACTGTAAAATATTTAATGCATATCTTATTGTTTACATTAACAAAATTCATATTCCTCCGCTGTTTTGGTTGACAGGTCGTCGCCCATCAGGTAAAAGGAAAAACTTCTAATCCACGGGAAAGGTTGTGTAGAGATGGCGTTCAGTTTGTTTCCCAAGGAAATTAAATTTTTTGAGCTTTTTACCGAGCAGAATCGCAAGATCGTCGAAGCGGTGGCGCTTTTGCAGGAAATTTTCTCCTGTGCCGAGGACGGATCTCAAAAGTGCGCCGAGATCGATGAAATTGAAAAAGAAGGCAATTTCATCTACCGGGCCATCAACCGGAAACTGTCCCTGACATTTATCACCTCCATCGACCGCAACGACATTCGTGAATTAAACCTGGCCCAGGAAGAGGTGCTCAACGCCATGCGCTCCGTCTCCGCACGCATGGCGTTGTTTGATTTTCCGACCGTGCCGGATAGCGCACAGAAGCTTTTAACAGACATTCGCAGCTTGACCGATGAGACAGGTAAGATGTTGAATTGTCTAAAGATGAAGAGCGAAGCCGACGATGAAATTAAAACGGCGACAAAAATCAAAGAGGAATTTGACCAGCTCTTATTGGTTGCCCTCAAGGAGACATACCTAAAGAAGAATCCCGGTCAGGAAGATCTCCTGGCCATCATGCAGTGGACGCAGATCTACGACCGTATGGAGGAGGCAAGCGGTCGTCTCGAGAATCTGATTCACGTCATCGAGGGGATCATGCTGAAATATGTCTGATTTACCCCTGGTCCTGATTCTGACACTGTTCCTTTCTCTTTTATATGCCTTTACCAACGGCGCCCGCGACAGCGGCAACGCTATTGCCACCCTCGTTTCCGAGCGGATCGTTTCGCCCCGGATGGCTGTCCTGATCTGTGCGGCCATGAATCTGCTGGGCGCGCTTCTGGGTACGGCTGTTGCTCTGACGGTTGCGAAGGGCCTGATTCACATCCATGTGATTGCCGACTGCCAGATGCTGGCCTTATCCGCTCTCACCGGTGCCATTCTTTGGCACGGCGTTACCCGCTTTTTGAACCTTCCCTCATCGTCCTTCCATGGTTTGATCGGCGGACTCGGCGGCGCCGCTGTGGCCGCCGGTGGCTGGCAGGCGCTTCAATACGAGACGATCTGCCGCAAGGTGCTCCTGCCGATCATCTTTACTCCTGTCGGCGGGTTTGTCCTGAGCTTTCTTCTGACAGCGGTCTTGGTCAGATTAACCCTTCCGATGCACCCGCGGGTCGGTGATTATCTTTTCCAGAAGCTGCAGCTTTTTTCCTCGGCGTTTATGGCCCTGAGTCACGGGATGAACGACGCCCAGAAGGCGGCGGGCGTAATCATTTTGGCGCTGTTTTCCTTTCAGCGGATCCCCCTTGGGGAGATATCGTTTTGGGTCCGGGTGGCCTGTGCGTTGGCCATGGCCCTGGGAACTATCTACGGCGGACTGCGGATCATCCGTAACCGTCGTTATAAAGTGTTTGAACTGCAATCCCTGCATGGTTTTGTGTCCGGTTTGTCTTCCGCTATTGTAACCCTGTGCTTTTCCCTGGCGGGGGCTCCCATCAGTACCACCCATGTCTTTGCATCCACCATTGTGGGGGCCGGTTCCTCCAAACGGCTGTCCGGAGTAAGATGGGGCATTGCCCGCAGTATCATCGTCGTCTGGATTTTGACGATTCCTGCCGCGGCCTTAATGGGAGCCCTGGTTTTCCACTTGCTGAAAATGATCTAAAACCTCAAATCCTCTGATTTTCCTGAACAAAAACGTTTTAAGACCGTTGAACGCTAAATCACGGTGGAAAACATCTTTTTTAAATCGTAAAATGGGTAAAAAATGACACAAAATACTGGTCAATAGGCACGGATACACGGATAAAGCAGAGTAACCCGCAGCATGCGATGAGATAAGGAGGATGATGCGATGGCTACAATCAGAAAAGTTCCGGAATCGCCCTGGCGGGCGATGATTGAAAGTGCATTTTATGCGAATTCCGTGCGGAAAGCCTCCATGGCGGAACTCTACTACCATGCGACCAAACAGCCGGAAGTCTACATGACGTCGGAACCCATGTACAAGCCCGAACACTTCGGCCTTCCTCCCGGAGCGAAAATCCTGGTTTCCAACGACGGCGGTATTTTCGGCCGGACAGCGCGGGCGCGGAGACTGGTCCGTACCTTCGACAAAGCGGACCGGGATAAGTACATGAGTATTCTCGCCGAGGCAACGTATCAACTCAACAAGCGTCCTTGCCTCCGGCTGGAGGGAATTATCGGCCTTCACCCGACCTTTATGGTCAAGGCGCATATCCTGAGTCCCGAATCGGACGCCAAGAACACCCTGGACTGGGGTTTGAATTTTTTCCCTTACATGCCCCCCTGGTCGGAGGTGTACGAAACGTCACGGGTCCTCAACGAGCCGGATATCATGGTCCTGGTGGATCCGGACTGGACCAACCAGGAGTTCAAGGATGGATTGGTCATTATTGACGAGGTGGAAAACTGCATCGCCATCCTGGGTCTCCGGTATTTTGGCGAGCGGAAAAAGGGAACCCTGACGATGGTCTGGAATATCGGCGTCCGGAATAATATGGTCGCCTGCCACGGGGGGATCAAGGAAATCGGCGGCAAACCGCCCATCGCGGTTTTCGGTCTTTCCGGCTCCGGAAAATCGGCTATTACCAACAGCCACGATCATGACGGGACCCTCCGGGAAGATGAAAGGGTTACGGTCATCCATGACGACGCTTTTCTGATCGATCTGGAGCATAACCTGAGTATTGCCCTCGAACCGTCTCTGTTCGACAAGACCGATGCCCTGGAGTTTGGTGATCCGATGATCCGCTACTTTTATTCCGCACAGAATATGGCCGTGACGGAAGTGGCGGAAGGGGTGAAGAAAATTGTCGGCCGCGATATTCGCAACGAAAACGGCCGCTGCATCAAGTCGCGGGATATGTTCAACCATGCCGATTCATGTCCCAAGCCCGGCATTGTCATCTGGCTGCAGAAAGATTCGAGCCTGCCACCGATCTGCAAAATAAGGCATTCGGCGCTGGCCGTCGAGATGGGGGCTTCCCTCAGCACCCTCCGGGCCAAGGGCGTGGAAAACGTCGACCCGAAAGAACTGGACAAACTGGTCATCGAACCCTTTGCCAATCCCTTCCGGGTCCATCCGCTGGTTGTGGACTGTCAGCAGTTCAAGAAGCTGTTTCAGTCGGGTTGTGACTGTTATATCATGAACACCCATGCTTTCGGTCTGCCCGACCAGTTGGTCGATATTCCCAAGGCGTTGTCCCTGGCAATCGTGACGGAATTGTCCCGGGGCAATATTCTATGGAAAGACTGGAAGATGTTCCAGGGACTCCAGATTCCCAAAAACGGCAACGAACTGTTCGGATCGTCTTACGACCGGAAATATAAACCACCTAAAGATATGAAATATTTAAGTTATCTTCGGGATCGCATGCAGGATCGGATTACGTTTCTTTCAAACAAGCGCGACCTGGAATATGACATGGAAAATACCTTCATCGATCCCCTGGTCCAGGCCAGAACGGTGATTGATCGGATTCTGAATCCGATTTGATCTGAATAATTTGTGCATGACGCGGCTGTTACATTCATTTCGCCTCCAACCGGAGAAGATATATCTCATTGGACGCACACCACTTTAAATATGCGGGGAATCCCGGCGTGATAACATGAAAAATATTCTGGAAAATATACCCGTTGCGGAAATTGCCATCGGTTTGGATCACAAGGTAACGCACTGGAACCGGGCGGCCGAAATTCTGACGGGCCGTAAAGCTGCGGACATGATCGGGACGGACCGGCACTGGGAAGCATTTTACCGCGACAAAAGACCCATTTTGGCGGATCTGGTTGTGGATCGTCGAACGGAGGAAATTGCCCTGCTCTATGCAAATCAGAAGTTGATGCCCTCGAAACTCTTGCCCGGCGCCTGGGAGGTTGCAGGTTATTTTCTGAATGCCGAAGGGGAACGCCGTCTGCTCTATCTGGTTTCCGGTCCCATTTATGATGATGCGGGAGGGATGGTGGGAGCGGTCGAAATCATTCAGGATATGACGCACCGGGCCCTGATCAACGATGTCCTGGCGGCAGAGGAGAGCCGTTATCGGACCCTCTGCGAGTATGTCGCCGACGGGATGTGCCTTTTGAAGGAAGGCCGGTTTATCCTGGTCAACCGATCTTTTCTATCGATGTTCGGATACGACCGTGAGGAAGAACTCCTGGAGCGAAGCTTTCGGGAACTGGTGCATGAGGCACATCAAGACCGTGTGGACAGTGTCCTGCGTGAAACCCGGAACGTTACGGATCGGGAGCGGGATTTTCAGAGTCTCTGTCTGAAAAAAGACACCCTCAGTATCTGGGTGGAAGGTCATTACACCCGGATTCCCTGGGAGGGAGGCGAAGCGACCCTGGTCACCCTGCGGGATATTACGGAAACCAAACTGAAGGAAGTTTCCCTGGAACAGGAAAAGGAACGCCTGAGTCTTGAAAATATCAAATTGAAGGCGTCCATTCGGGAGCGTTATCGTTTTGGCCGACTCATCGGGAAAAGTCCGGTGATGCAGAAAGTTTATGAACAGATCATCAGTGCCGCCGGATCACGGGCCAACGTCATTATCTACGGTGAATCGGGTACGGGCAAGGAACTCGTGGCCAAGGAAATTCACGATATGAGCGAGCGCCGGGGCAATGAATTCGTTACCGTCCATTGCGGCGCCATCCCGGAGTCGCTTATGGAAAGTGAGTTCTTCGGATATCGCAAAGGCGCTTTTACAGGAGCTTACATCGATAAGCATGGATATTTGGACCTTGCCAACCGGGGCACCCTGTTTCTGGATGAGGTGGGGGAACTGGGCCTGAATATCCAGGTTAAACTGTTGCGGGCGATTGAAGGCGGGGGATACACTCCGGTGGGGAGCGTCAAAATAAAACAATCGGATATCAGGATTATTGCCGCGACGAATCGGGATCTCATGGAACAGGTCAACCGCAAGGCAATCCGCCCGGATTTCTTCTATCGCATCCATGTGCTTCCTGTAACGCTTCCACCGTTGCGGGAGCGCAAAGAGGATATCCCCCTCTTGGTAGAACATTTTGTTGCCTTATACCGGCAGGAGGAGGGGCCCCTTCGTCTGCCGGAGAAAGTGATGGAAGTTCTCTTTGGCTACGACTGGCCGGGTAATGTGCGGGAGCTTCAGAATGTCATTCAGCGCTACCTGACGGACAAGAAACTGGATTTTCTTTCTGCGACCTAT
>CAZTYA010000085.1:0-7476 GCA_964617255.1 uncultured Syntrophales bacterium | reverse complement strand
GGATGGTTTTTTAAGATGGCTTCTATTTTCTTATCCCCCCGCCTTATTTTAAAAGCGATCTTTCCAGGCGATCCTATTCACCCGGGAGATTTTAGGCTCCGAAAAATGGACGCTCCTGAGAACAATAAAAAAGAACTCATGGGCTATATGTTATTTCGGCATATTAGCCCATTTACTTGAATTAAAAAGATTGTTGGTGTTTGAATGGATCGGTTCCGATTATGAGCAGGAAGCCACCGGCGGCTTTCAGGAAAGTGAAGGGGAATCTCCGTTTTCACTCCCGCCTCTTCAAGGGGAGGGCTGGGGAGGGGATGGGGTTGTATTGTCATTCCGGACAAGCATAGCTTGATCCGGAATCCATTTCCAGTACCGAATGCACTACCAATGGGTCCCAGATCAAGAGCCTGTGTCGTAATTACAAAAATGGTCATTTCGAGCGAATGCGAGAAATCTTAATGTGTTGAAATAACCTAGCTTAAAGATTTCTCCCTGCGGTCGAAATGACAAAAATACCAGTTGCGACACAGTCTCGTAGGCAGGAATCCATTTCCAGTGCCGTTCTGCCTGCCAATGGATGCCGGATCGGGGTCCGGCATGACACGTTGCTGCGGCCCCTTCAAGGGGAGGCCGGGAGGGGATGGGGTAGTTGTCATTTCGAACGAACGTGAGAAATCCTGCCCCTCATGTCATTTCGAGGAGCAGAGGCGACGAGAAATCTTGCTCTCGCCGCCGGCAGGCACAAAGATTTGGAAGATATCGAACATATTCCATAAGCTACGAGAATTATAAAATATTAGGATGATTTTATCTTTTCTTGCTGGATTTCTCTCTGCGGTCGAAACGACGGCCCCAAGGTGTAAAGAATAAAACAGGGTGCGTCACCTGTGGCTGACGCACCCTGTTTTATTTGAGACTTTCTCCGACTTATTTCAACCGATTCCGCTGATGTTGCCGTGGTCGTCGATGTCGATCCGGTAGGCCGCGGGTGTCTTGGCCAGGCCGGGCATTCTTAAGATTTCGCCGGTGATGGGTATGAGGAACCCCGCACCGGAGGCGATTTTGATTTCCCGGACGGTGACGATGAAGTCCCGGGGCAATCCTAAAAGATTCGGGTTGTCCGACAGGGACTGCTGGGTCTTGGCGATGCACACGGGCAGCTTGTCGAAACCGAACTTCTTGATCAGTTCGATGTTACGCTTTGCCGCCGGCTGGTAATCAACGGAAACGGCGCCGTAGATTTCGCTGGCCACGGTGAAGATCTTATCCTCTACCGGCATATCCCACCGATACAGGGAACGATACTTCCCGTTTGCACTGCCGATGATCTTCACCACCTTTTCTGCCAGATCGAGTCCCCCCTCACCGCCACGGCTGAAAATTTCCGCCGGGGCAATGTTCATCCCCTCGTCTTCCGCCGCTTCAACCACCGCCTTGATCTCCCCGTCCGTATCCGACGGAAAACGGTTCAGGGCGATCACGCAGGGGACGTTGAATTTGTCGATGTTCTCGTAGTGCTTCCGCAGGTTGGCCATCCCGAGGACTGCCGCCCGCGGGTTGGGCGTGTTGAGTTCCTCCACCGCCACGCCCGCGTGATACTTCAGGGCCCGGACCGTTGCCACGAGGACCACGATGCGGGGATTCAGATCGCCGTAGGGCGCAACAATATCGAAAAACTTCTCCGCCCCCAGATCGAAACCGAAGCCCGCCTCCGTCACGACATAGTCCGCCAGGCGCAGGGCCAGATCGGTCGCCATGATGCTGTTCGTCCCCTGGGCGATGTTCGCAAAGGGACCGCCGTGGATGATGGCGGGCACCCCTTCCGTCGTCTGGACCAGGTTGGGGAGCAGGGCGTACTTCAAAAGGGCCGTCACGGCCCCCTCCACTTGCAGGTCCCGCGCGAGTACCGGCTTGTCGTCGTATGAAAACCCCACCAGAATGTTGCGGATTTTCTCTTTCAGCTCAGCGTAAGAACGGGACAGGCAGAGAATAGCCATGATTTCGCTGGACGGGACGATATCGAAACCGCTTTCCCGGGGAAAACCGTTCAAGGCACCGCCGAGACCGACCACGATATTCCGGAGAAACCGGTCGTTCATGTCCATGACGCGGCGCCAGGAAATTTTCCGGGGATCAAGATTCAGGGGATTCCCATGGAATACCGTGTTGTCCACCATGGCGGCCAGCAGGTTGTGGGCGCTCTCTATAGCAGCAAAATCATTGGTAAAATGAAGATTGATGTCTTCCATGGGCTGCACCCGGGACAGGCCGCCGCCGGTGGCGCCGCCCTTGATCCCGAAGACGGGCCCCAGGGACGGTTCACGGAGGGCCGCCATGGTCGATTTGCCCAGTTTGGCCAGAGCCTGGGTAAGGCCGATGGACACCGTCGTTTTACCCTCCCCGGCAGGGGTGGGGGTCATGGCGGACACGAGAATCAGGGAGCCTGCCTTTCGGCGTTCAAATCGACGGACGGCTTCCAGGCGCACCTTGGCCTTGTATTTCCCGTACAGTTCCAGGTCTTCATCGGTCAGACCGACGGACTCGGCGACTTCCAGGATCGGCCGGATGCGGCCGGCTGTTTGTGGTGTCGGTTTTTTCTTCATATCGTTATCAGCAGATCACCGCTTCGAAACGGATGTCGATGTTATATTCGTCGCTGATCCGGTTAAAGGTATTCTTGAGGTCGATAATTTTCACCGCCGGCGGCAGAGAGAAATAGCACACCATCTGGAAGACGTTGGCTCCCGTGAGGGGATTGTGGTCCACGTTGGTTGAAATATCGTCGATATTGATGCCGCGCTGCTGCAGGGCCTTACAGATCTGGTGGATGATGCCGGGGTGATCAATCGACGTGGCGGTGAGCTTGTAGGGAATGGACGGGAGAACGTTCCGGTGACTGGGCGCTTTGGTTTTCCGCACGTGGATGTCGAGGCCCGTTTTCTCCCGGAGGGTGCCCAGGTCGTTGATGAGCCCTTCGATATCGTCGGTTTTTCCCGATGTCAGAATGATCATGCCGAACTCGTTGCCCAGCACACACCCGCGGGACCGCTCAATATTGATGCCCCGGGCGGTGAAAAACTCCGCGATTTCCCTGGCCAGACCCGGACGGTCCGGTCCCATGGACGAAAAAACGACATACGATCTCATATGGCCCCTCCGCAATTTTGTTGGTTGATCAGTCCCGCTTTGCTTTTCTCTTTACTGTATTTTCACACCAATGGAAAGTGCGTTTCCTGATGGATCGTTCCGGATTCTTTCATAATCTGTGCCAATTAGTCAGCTGTGTTTTCATCATTTCAACCGGTTGATCATGCTCGCCATATAACCCGCGCCAAAGCCGTTATCAATATTCACCACACAGACCCCGGCAGCGCAACTGTTGAGCATGGTCAGCAGCGCAGAAAGCCCCTCAAAACTTGCCCCATAACCGACACTGGTCGGCACGGCGATGACGGGTTTATCGACCAGACCGCCGATGATGCTGGGCAGAGCCCCCTCCATGCCCGCCACGGCAACAATGACCTTTGCCCCCCTGATTTGATCCAGATTATGGAACAGCCGGTGGATGCCGGCAACCCCGACGTCGACGATGCGTTCGACGCGATTGCCGAACAGTTCCGCCGTCACCGCGGCCTCTTCCGCCACCGGCAGATCGGCTGTACCCGCCGTCACGATGGCAATGTAATGCTCTGATATGGTAACATTTTCACGACGGACAGTGATGGCTCTGGCCAGGGGGTGATATTCCGCGGCAGGACAGATTTTTTGAACCTCCCCATACAGGTCCTCACTTGCCCGGGTGGCCAGAATATTGGAATGCCTCTCCAGCATGGCCTGAAAGATCGCCATCACCTGCTCCGTCGTTTTCCCGGGACAAAAGATCACTTCCGGATAACCCACACGCGCCTCCCGGAGGGTGTCCACCTTGGCGCAGCCGACGTCCAGGTAATACATGTCCCTCAATTCAGACAGAGCCGTCTCCACATTGATCCGGCCATCACGGATTTGCTCAAACAATTGTTTCATTTCATGGTGAATCATCGTTCAATCCTCTGGCAATCTCCCCGTGGCAATTTAAGGCTTTTCGGGGTTCGCTCCCGCGGCCTTGATGACCTCGTTCAAACTGCCGGTGCGGTATCCCCGGAGATCAAGGGTAACATACGAGAATCCATATTGACTCAACGCAGCGACGGTCTTGTCCATCACGCCGGCATCAAAAAACCGTTGCCGATCCTCTTGCGTCACCTCAATGCGCGCGATATCGCCATGGTGCCGCACCCGCACCTGCCGGAATCCCAGATCGTGAAGAAATGTTTCGGCCTTTTCAATCGACGTGATTTTTTCCCGGGTGATTTTATGTCCGTAGGGTATACGCGAAGCCAGACAGGCCAGGGCGGGTTTGTCCCAGGTGGGTAAAACCATCTGCCGCGATAACATGCGGATCTCCTGCTTCCCCAGGCCGGCTTCGCTTAAGGGACAGACCACGCCCAATTCCCGCAGGGCCCGCATCCCCGGGCGGTAATCGCCCCGGTCATCGACATTCGACCCGTCGGCGACAAAGTGCAAACCATGCTGCACCGCGATCGCCGATATTCGGGTAAAAATTTCCCGTTTGCAGAAGTAACAGCGATCGGGCGGGTTGTCGACGTAATCGCTCAGGGTGAATTCATGCGTCCGGATGACGATATGGCCGACGCCAAGCGCGCGGGCAAACGCTTCCGCTTCTCTCAACTCTCTGTCAGGGAACGCCGGCGAGTGGGCGGTGACGGCCATGACGCGTTCGCCCAGCACATCATGTGCTGCCTTGAGCAGAAATGCGCTGTCCACGCCGCCCGAAAAGGCCACGGCCAGACTGCCGTACTTCCTCAAGTTATCACACAAAGCGGTTAATTTATGAGACAAAAGCGCGTCCATGTTTTCCATAGAACCTGATAACCGGATTCAGGACTTGGATTCCGGAACGTCGTCTCCGGCCGCCAGACTATCGTAAATGGTCTTGATGGGAACGCCGTGCTTCTTTGCCAGCCCCCTGCAGTCTTCATATTCCGGCTTCCGCTTGATCCTTTCTCCCCGCAGGTAGGCGTTTTTCATGGAAACCGGCCCGTATGCGGTTTGCACAGCCGAGCTGTCCCGGCGCAGCATCCGCTTCACAATCCGATTTACCCTGAGACCGAAGGTGGTGGTCTGTCGCCAGAGCACGTCTTCCAGTTCCTGCCGACAGCGGTCGTCGCAGATCACGCTGATCTTGACCGCGGGTCGCGATTTTTTCATGATGATCGGCGTGAGGAAGACATCCAGAGCACCCTTTTTAAAGAGTTCCTCCATGACGCCTTCGTACATCTCCGGGTTCATATCATCGATGTTGCACTCCATCAGACAGGCTTCGTTGACCTCAACATCCCGGCCATCTGACTCAGGTTCCATTTCTCCCAGGAATACCCTGAGCACATTGGGCACTTCCGTATCGCGGTTTCCGATGCCGTAACCAATTTTCCGGGGGACAAAACTCATGTTTTCCACAAACTGATCCACCGTGGCCGCAAGGATCGCCGCCCCGGTCGGCGTGGTGGTTTCAAAGGGAACGAGGCCCGAACGGGTGGGAATCCCCTTCAGGATCTCCGACGTTGCAGGCGCCGGCACCGGAAGCGTCCCGTGGGCGCATTTGACGTAACCGCCCCCGACCTGCACCGGTGACGAAAAAATCCGGTCGGCATCGAAATATTCCAGGCAGATCGCCGCACCGACGATGTCCACAATAGAATCGGCGGCCCCCACTTCGTGAAAACGGACCTCATCGACCGCATGATTGTGAATTTTTGCTTCCGCTTCGGCAATGATTTGAAAAATACCGAGGCTGCGTTTTTTCACCCTGTCGGAAAGCGGGCTTTTTTCAATAAGCCTCACGATATCCTTGAAGGCCGTGTGCTGAACATGATCCTTCTCCGCTGCGGGTTCCCCAGGTGCCGGACTCACATCAACCCTTGTGCCCCAAAGACCGCGCCGCTGATCCCGGTTAATCTTCAGTTCATAGCTCTCCAACGCGAGCTTGGCAAGTTCGGCAGACAAAAAAGCGGGATCAACACCGAGATCGATCATGGCCCCGAGATGCATATCGCCGCTGATTCCGGCAAAACAGTCGTAATAAAGAATCTTTAACACGCATTCCTCCATATCAGATGCCGCATACTAGCAGAACATTCATAACTCAACAATATAAGGTTGCAGGCAGAATAAATTACCTCAAAGAAATAAAAACGAGAAGACTCGATGGCTTCTTCAACCACACAAGTATGGTGGATAGTTTTCACTTAGATCATGCTTATAATTAAAATACTTTGGGAGTAAAATCCTGTGCGCAGGTCAATGATGCCACCATAAAAGAAAAGGGCCTGAAAGAATGGATCATACGGCTTGCCGATTTACCTTCCTGAATAATGCTGAAGCCCACAGGCGGTCTCCGTTTCTCAGCGTCTCTGGAGAGACAACGGCAGTTCCAAACTGTTTTCTTCGAGTAGCTTCCCGTCCGAGAGAATCTCTGACGAGGGCCCATCCGCAACCACGCAGCCACCGCCGATCACCAGGCAGCGCTCACAGACATCGAGGATCAAATCGAGGTCGTGAGAAGCGATGATTTTGGAATGTTTGAAGGTTTTAAGCAGCGTGATCAAGGATCGCCTCGACCGGGGATCCAGGTTCGCGGCGGGTTCATCCATCGCCAGGATGTCGGGTTCCATCGCCATGACCGCGGCAATAGCGACCGCGCTCTTCTGGCCGCAGGAGAGGTGGTGAGGTGGCTTATCCTGGAGAGTGAGACCGTTCACCATGACCAGGGACTTGTGGACGCGCTCCCGCACCGCTGCCTCGTCCAGCCCGAGGTTAAGGGGGCCGAAGGCAACATCGTCGAAAACCGTCGGCATAAAAAGCTGGTCATCGGGATTCTGAAAGACGATGCCGACCTTTTTCCTGAACTCCTGCCTTGTTTTTTTCGTCAGGGAGAGATCCCCGATGGTCACTGTTCCCGAAGTCGGCATCAGGTAGCCGTTCATGTGCTGCAGAAGCGTTGATTTGCCCGCCCCGTTGGCACCGACGACGCCGACGGATTCGCCGTGGGTGATGCGGAAGTTTATACCCCGGAGCGCTTCGGTCCCGTCCGGGTAGCGGAAGAATACGTTGTCAAATTCAACAATATGATGACTCATATAAATAACCCCTGGACCATGCGGCCTATTTCCTCGGTAAAAGGAAAGAAACGGAAAACAAATATGAGGGCAATCGTTGTCACCAGAAAGGCGAAATCCGTCGCCGTCATACAGGATTTTTTAAGCGTCGGGATGTCACCCTGGAATCCGCGCGCCAGCATGGCATAGTAGATTCGTTCGGCACGATCCACGGTCCGGATGAAAAGAGTCCCGACGAGGCGTGCGAACACCTTGATGCCCGTGCCGCGCCGATCGAAGGCCCGCATGTCACGGGCGCGGA
>CAZTYA010000084.1:3794-7508 GCA_964617255.1 uncultured Syntrophales bacterium | reverse complement strand
GGAATTGGAATTGACACTGACCTCACGCAATAAGGGGAAGGAAGACAGTGTCCCCTTGTGCGGTTTTCCTTATCATGCGGCATCAACATACATTACCAAACTCATTGACAAAGGCTATAAGGTCGCCATCTGTGAACAGATGGAAGACCCGAAACTGGCCAAGGGGGTTGTGAAACGGGATGTCGTGCGAATCGTCACGCCGGGCCTGGTTGTGGATGACGACAACTTAAATCCCAAGGAAAACAATTTTCTGGCCGCCGTGTACGCTGAGGAGAAACATTACGGGATCGCCTTTGTCGATCTGTCCACCGGCGAATTCCGGATCAACGAATCCCGGGATTGGGACACTTTCTTGTCCGTCCTGACAACTTTTCAGTTCCGGGAATTAATCCTGCCCGAGAATCTGCCCGAAAAAAAACGGCTCAAGGATAGGGTAGGGGAGCTGATGTCGTGCCGCATCAATGAATTTCCCACCCTGTATTTCGATGCACAGGAAGCCATAACACTCCTGCGGGAACAGTTTGACGCAGCGATCCTTCAGCAACTTGATATCTTCAATAAACCCGGCGTGTTGGGTGCCGCCGGGTCCGCCCTTCGCTATATCCGGGAAACACAGAAGGGTGAAATCGGTCATCTGAATAAAATTGAGTGGTATGCTTCCGATGCATACCTGCTGATCGATGAAGCCGCCCGGCGCAACCTCGAGATCTTCGCCACCATTGCCGAAAACCGGGAGAAAGGGTCTCTGTTTCACGTCATCGATGAAACCATGACATCCATGGGGGGGCGCAAGCTCCGGTGGTGGTTGAACTATCCCCTCATCCAGCCCGACCGGATCAAGGAAAGGTTGCTGGCCGTCTATCAATTAAAGGAAGAACACCTCCTGCGGCAGAATCTCCGCAAAGCCCTGTCCCGCATGTACGATCTGGAAAGACTGGGCAGCCGCATTGCCATGGGTATGGCCAACGCACGGGATCTCATCGCTCTCAAGTACTCCCTGGAGGTCATTCCCGAAATCAAGACCCTGATCGGAGAAATGGACGCCCAGTTGATCCGGTCCATACACCATGGCATCGATGCGATGACCGACATCTGTGATCTGGTTCAACGGTCCATTCATGACGATCCACCACTGACCATTCGTGAGGGGGGCATTATTAAAAAAGGCTATGACGAGGAATTGGATCGTTACCTTTCGCTCTCACTGAATGCCAAACAGTGGATCGCCGCCCTGGAAGAAAAGGAAAAGAGGAGAACAGGGATCAATTCTCTTAAGGTCGGGTTTAACAGCGTCTTTGGTTATTACATTGAAGTGACGCGCGCCAATTCTGATTTGGTTCCGAATGATTACATCCGCAAGCAGACTCTGGTCAATGCGGAACGCTATATCAATGAGGAGCTGAAAAAGTACGAATATGAGGTACTGAACGCGGAAGATTCGCGGAAGGAACGGGAATATGACCTGTTCATTCGCGTGCGGGAAAGCATTGCCGCCGAAATCCGCCGTTTACAGCAAACAGCCGGTCGGATCGCCGAATTGGACGCCCTGACTTCCCTGGCGGAAGTGGCCGAACGCTACAATTACTGCTGTCCCGTCATGGACGATGACGAGCAAATTCGCATCAAAGACGGCCGACACCCCGTGATCGAGCGCATGCCGCTCCCGGAGGGATTCGTGCCGAACGATCTGCTCCTGGATCTGGCGGACAACCGTCTGTTGATCATTACGGGTCCGAATATGGCCGGAAAATCGACTTATATCCGCCAGATCGCCCTGATCGTTTTGCTGGCCCAGATGGGCAGTTTCGTTCCCGCTGCGGAAGCACATATCGGTGTGGTCGATAAAATTTTTGCCCGGATCGGTGCGGCGGATAATCTCTCCCGCGGCCAGAGCACCTTCATGGTGGAAATGACGGAAATGTCGAATATTCTCCAGAATATGACCGCAAAAAGTCTGGTGATTCTCGATGAGGTCGGCCGGGGAACGAGTACCTTTGACGGATTGAGCATTGCCTGGGCGGTGGCGGAGCACCTCCATGATTTCAAGGGGAGGGGTGTCCGGACCTTGTTTGCCACCCACTACCACCAGTTGACGGAACTGTCCGTAACACGGAAAGGTGTCCGCAATTACAACATCGCAGTCAAGGAATGGGGCAACCGCATCATCTTCCTGCGGAAAATCGTCGAGGGAGGCACCAATCGGAGTTATGGTATCCAGGTGGCGCGCATCGCGGGTGTTCACGAGGAAGTCATCACGCGTGCCGGTGAAATCCTCAACAACCTGGAAACGGCGGAACTGGATGTGACCGGAAAACCGCGATTTGCCAGGGAAAAGGCCGGCGGGAGCCGTGTCGGTCAGCTCTCGCTTTTTGCCGATGACCGTGAACTGTTGGTCCAGGAATTGAAAGCCATGGACATCGCAAATCTTACGCCGCTGGAAGCCCTGGTTTGGCTGGGGGGCTGGAAGGAAAAACTGAATCGATTAATCTGAGAGAATAGAAACTTTACTTGATACAGACCCGTCTGACCTGTTTGATATCCGTCACACCCTGAAGGGCCTTTTCAATACCGTCCTGCAGCAGGGTGGTCATTCCTTCTTCCATGCCGGTTTCCCGAATCATCTCAACCGTATCGTGTTTCTGAATATGACGCCGGACCCGGTTCGAATTCAGCAGCAACTCATGGATTGCCATCCGGCCTTTGTATCCGGATTTATCACAGAGGTCGCAGCCTTTCGGTTTGTAAAGCATGAGATTGTCCCGGTACGGGAGGTTCAATTTTTTAAACTGTGTTTCACCATAGATTTCCACGATTTCGTTGTACTCGTCGAGCGTGGGATGATAAGCAGCCTTGCAGTTTTTACACAGGGTGCGCACCAGACGCTGAGCGAGGACGCCTAACAGCGAATCCGCGAAATTCAGGGGATCAATCCCCATGTCCAAAAGACGGACAATTGTTTCCGGGGCGCTGTTCGTGTGCAGGGTACTGAAGACCAGGTGACCCGTCAGAGACGCCTCGACGCCGATTTTGGCCGTTTCAAAGTCGCGCATTTCACCGACCATAATGACATCGGGATCGGCCCGGAGGAAAGAGCGCATGGCGGCGGCAAAGTCGAAACCAATTTTCGGCTGGACCTGCACCTGTCGTAAGCCATACTGTGAGATTTCGACCGGGTCTTCCGCCGTCCAGATCTTTTTTTCCGGTGTATTGATATAGTTCAGCGCGGCATGGAGCATCGTGGTTTTTCCGGAACCGGTCGGACCGACCACCAGGATCATGCCGTAGGGTTTCACAAGAATGTTCAGCAGTTCGGCGTGATTCCTCTTGCCAAGCGCCATATCCGGCAGGGTCAGGACTTCGCCCCTGGCCAATAGACGCATAACCACGTCTTCCACCCCGCCCTGGGTGGGGATGGTCGCCACACGCAGTTCCAGTTCTTCGCCGTTCGGCCTTCGGTATTTGATTTTACCGTCCTGGGGTTGCCGTTTTACCGTAATGTCCAAATTGGACATGATCTTGATGCGGGAAACAATGGCCGCCCGGTAATTGAAGGGAAGGGTCTGATAAAGGGCGCAGTCGCCGTCTACGCGAAAGCGGACCTCGACATTCTTCCGGGCGATATTGGGTTCGATGTGAATATCGGAACTCCTTCTATTGCAAGCATCGTTGATGATCTTGTTGACGATTTGCATGATGACGCTGTCGGATTCCGTA
>CAZTYA010000084.1:0-3779 GCA_964617255.1 uncultured Syntrophales bacterium | reverse complement strand
TGGAAGAGTCTTCGCCCGAAGACTGGTAGAAAAGATTCACATATTTAATGATGTCTTCGGCAAGAGAGACATCATATTTGACGGATTTTGTCTTTAAAAGACTCTCAATCATGTCCCTTTTCAGAATATTGTTCGGATCGTCGACGATCACATGAATTTTCTGATCGATTTTGCCGATGGGGACCCAGAGTTCCCGGCGCAGGTAATCTTTCTTCAGGTTTTTCAATAAATCGCCGGGAATAGGGGTTTTCTCATTGAAGGAAATATATTTACAGCGATAGAATTCTTCCAGAGACTTTCCGATATCCGTTTTGGAAATCTTGTATTTGTTCATCAGGAAGTTTTCCATGGTCTCCTTGTTGTCCCTGGATTCTTCCCATGCATTATCGAGATCTTCTTCCTTCAGCAGGTCACGGTTGATCAGATAATCGAAGCGGGTGCGGCGCCTTTTGGCGAGGCGTTCCTGGTTGTAAAAAGCGACGGCCAGAACCTCGGCGATTTCATGGGCGAATCCGACCTCTTCATCGGTAAATTTATTCCCTTTTTTCTTATTCAGGATTTGGATGACGCCCATTAGCGTGTTGTTGCGCAAAATCGGCGCCGCCAGAATTTGTCTGGTCCTGAATCCTGATTTCTTATCCCAACTGCTGTCAAAGGAGAGTTGTTTATCGATTTTTTTCAGATCTTCCGCGATGTAAGCATCGGAAATGTTGACGACCTTCTGGGTATTGGCTACAAAACCGGCGATGCTGCGGTTGCTGATCGGGACGCGAATCTCCTGCAACTGTGTTCCCGCCAGAAACATGGAAAAAATTTCGTTTTTATCGCGATCGACGACATAGATGGTCATGGTCTCGGCATCAAAAAGTTTCAGGATGCCTTCCTTCAAATCGACCAGAATCTGCTTGATGTTTTGCGCGGCGTGAATGCGGTTGGTAATATCCTGCAGGGCCTTGCGGATCTGCAGTTTTTCCTCCAGTTCCGAAATCTGTTTACTGGGAAAGTTGAAATCCATACCTTATTCCCTTATTGTCCATCGAGACAATATCCGGTTTATTTCGTAACACATGTGTATAATCGTCACATTGGTTACAAAACATTAATTTTCGGTGGAAATATATGAAAAGTCCGCAATTTTGTGAAACAACGCCGAAATGGCCTCCAATAGGGATAGACGGTTATACTTGACTTTGTCATCCTTGGCCATGACCAGTACGGAATCAAAGAAACCATCCACGTCGCCCTTCAATGCGGCAAGCTCTTTTAAGCATGTTAAATAATCGCCCTGATCAATCCGGGAAAGGGCCTTCTCCCGAATGCCGGTAAATGTCGCATAAAGCACCGATTCCGCATCGGTTTCGAACAGGGTGGGATCGATTGTGCCGCCACTGAAGTCCTTGATGATATTTTCCACACGCTTAAAGGTGGTTGCAAAGGGCAGAAAAACCGGATCGGTCTTGAAGCTCTCCATGGCCTTGATTTTATTGTAACAGCGACACAAATCCCAATCGTTGGTAGCCAGGACGGCATTGACGACGTCATAAGAAAATCCCTGGGCGGTCATCTGGTTTTCAAACCGGCTCTTGAAGAAATCCAGGACATCGGCCTTGACTTCGCCGGGGGATTTCATCAGTTTTTCACCCAGGATATCCAGACTGCAATCCACCAGTTTATCGATGGCAAGGACATAGGTCTTATTCAAGATAATATTCATGATACCAATGGCCTGTCTTCTCAGCGCGTAGGGGTCGGCCGTCCCTGAAGGAATCAGATTGACCCCGAAAAAACCGACAATCGTATCCAGCTTGTCGGCGATGCTGACTATGCTTCCCTCTTCCGTTTCCGGCAATGCACCGCCGGCGGAAATGGGGAGATAGTGTTCGTAAATGGCCTTGGCAACCACCGGGTTTTCTCCCGCCAGAAGGGCGTATTCCCTTCCCATGACTCCCTGAAGTTCGGAAAATTCGCCTACCATCTGCGTATCGAGATCCGCTTTGGCGAGATAAGCGGCACGGTCCACCGTTGGTTTTAGGGCGGGATCGATAAAATCGGCAATCTTGGCCGAAAGCGCTTGAAAACGCCGGACCTTTTCAAAAGATGTTCCGAGTTTGGTATGGTAAATGACCTGTTTCAAACCGTCAACCCGCTGTTCCAATTTGACTTTTTGGTCTTCCTGGAAAAAGAAATTTGCATCGGAGAGTCGCGCCCGGATGACCTTTTCGTTTCCCTTGCGGACTACGACCGGGTCACGGGGAAGGGTATTGTTCACTGTCACAAAATTAGGGAGAAGTGCGCTTGTCGCGTCGACCACAGGAAAATATTTTTGATGAGTCATCATCGATGTGATGAGGACTTCCCGGGGCAGTTTGAGATATTCCCGGGCATAGCTGCCGCAGATGGCATTGGGATATTCGACGAGGAACGTCACGGTATCCAGAAGTTCCGGATCGGTCAGGGCTTCACCGCCCACGCCGGCTGCAGCCTGCCGGATCTCCCTTAAAATGATCTCTTTCCTCTCCTCCGGTTCGACGATGACAAAATGTTTTTTTGCTTTTTCGATATAGTCCGCATAGCCGGTCACTTCAAAGGGCTGGTTACTCATGAAGCGATGCCCGTAAGATATACGGCCGCTTTGAATATTTTCAATGGAGAAGGGTAAGACGTCTCCGCCGAAAAGCGCCATGATCCAGTGAATAGGCCTGGCAAAGCGAAAATCATAGGACGACCAGCGCATGGATTTTCTGAAGGGAATGCTGGATATGAACTTGATAAGCAGAGCAGGCAGTAATTCGACGGCTGATACACCAAGGAATTTTTTCCGGATACAGAGGTATTCCCCTTTATCCGTTACCACGGTTTCCAGTTCTGAAAATTCGACGCCCTGACCTTTGGCAAAACCGAGAGCCGCCTTGGTGGGATTCCCCTGGTCGTCAAAAGCGACTTTCTTGGCCGGTCCCATTTTTTCAATGATTACATCGTCCTGTTTTTCACTCAGATCCGCAACCGTCAGACACAAACGTCGCGGCGTACCTAATGCACGGACGGAGCCATGCTGCAGGCGGTTTTCCAGGAACATGGCTGTAGCCATTTCCTCCATATCTTTTAGGGCTTTCTTAAGGAAAGCCGCGGGTATTTCTTCGGTGCCGATTTCAAGCAAGAGTTCTTTACTCATTTCTTGCGTCCTTTCGCTTTGTTTTCAAATATATGGATTTATGACCGGTTCAGAAGAGGGTATCCCATGCGTTCACGCTGGGCCAGATAGACATCGGCGCTCAATTTGGCCAGGTTCCGCACACGGCCGATATAACTGGTCCGCTCGGCGACACTGATCGCGCCCCGGGCGTTGAGCAGATTGAACGTGTGGGAACACTTCAGGCAGCAATCATATGTCGGCAGGACCAGGTTGTTTTCCGCCATCCGGATGCCCTCTTTTTCGTACATGTTGAACAGTTGCCGGAGCATCTCCACATCGGCCTTTTCGAAATTATAGACCGACCATTCGACTTCGCCCTGATGATGAACATCGCCGTACTTGATGTGATCGTTCCATTGCAGGTCATAAACATTATCGATATTCTGGATATACATGGCGATCCGCTCGATGCCATAGGTGATTTCGGCGCAGATGGGTTTGAGGTCGTAACCGCCGACCTGCTGGAAATAGGTGAACTGCGTGATTTCCATGCCGTCCAGCCAGACTTCCCAGCCCAATCCCCAGGCACCGACGGTCGGAGATTCCCAATCGTCTTCAACAAAGCGAATGTCATGTTCCAGGGGAT
>CAZTYA010000083.1:0-7555 GCA_964617255.1 uncultured Syntrophales bacterium | reverse complement strand
AAAGGGTATATCTCCAAGAAAAGCAGGTGCATGTCTTCGCTAATATCAGATGAGCGACATCAGATCGGGAGGTTCAGTGAGCATGAAAAGAGTATTTTTGTATCTGGTTACCAATATTGCCGTGATTCTGGTTCTGAGCATTGTTTTGCGTTTACTGGGAGTCGACCGCATTCTGGATGAAAAAGGCGTCGGTCTTAACATCACCAATCTGCTTGTTTTTGCGGCGGTATTCGGCTTCGGCGGTTCATTTATATCCTTGGCGTTATCAAAGTGGACGGCGAAAAGGTTGACCGGTGCCGAGGTCATCACCTCTCCGAGAAACGCCACAGAACAATGGCTCGTCAATACAGTAAGAAACCAAGCAAAGATTTGTAATATCGGAATGCCTGAAGTGGCTATTTTTGATTCACCCGTGCCTAACGCATTCGCTACGGGGATGAGCAAAAACAACGCCCTGGTCGCTGTAAGCAGCGGACTGCTTCGAATTATGGACAAAAACGCGGTGGATGCCGTCTTGGGACATGAAATGAGCCACGTTGCCAATGGCGACATGATCACCCTAAGCCTTATTCAAGGGGTTGTGAACACTTTCGTAATCTTCTTGTCACGGGTTGTCGGCCATTTCGTTGATCGGGTCATTCTCAAAAATGAGGAGGGGCACGGGATGGGCTTTTTTCTGACGACAATCATCGCCCAGATCGTTTTTGGCATCCTAGCGAGTGTCGTCGTGCTCTGGTTCAGCAGGCAAAGAGAATTTCGGGCAGATGCCGGAGGGGCAATGCTTTCAGGACGGGAAAACATGATTGCCGCATTGGAAGCGCTCCAAAAAGGGGTCCAGGAACCGCTTCCCGACCAGATGTCCGCTTTCGGCATCAGCGGCAAGTCTTCCAGTCGTGGTTTCAGCATTCTGTTTATGAGCCACCCCCCCCTGGAGGATCGCATTGCTGCACTCAAAGAGGAAAGCCGGACGGAAAAGACCGGTTGAGCAAACGTGATGACGCAATCGGAATGCTTTTTTGAACAGTCACGGAGAATTGAAAGGTAACAGTTTTTCGTAAAAGCTTTTTGGCAACCGGAATGCAGGGCCGCAGCAAAGCCTTTAATGAAAAGAGGTTAAGCTTAACCGAACATCGTATTTACTTGCCCAACACCCCTCCGGAGACTATGAAAGCCATGGCCTTTGAACTGTCTATATCCAGTGGGGTAACCCGTTCCACGGGGAATATAAGCACCTGACCGGCAAAATTGTACGATTGAGGGAAATAAACGGCAACGTGCGCTGAGAGAGATAGAAGAGCCAAATCTTCTCTTGTAACAAATCCAATCATCTTTGGCCCCCCTGCAACGACCTCAACGATAGCCGGCTTATCAAAACTTTTTTTGTCACCGGCAAAAGCAAGGATAAGATCTTTGATTGCAGAGTACAACAGTTTGATGACAGGTAATCCGTTAAAAAGACGGTCAATCAAGGTAAAAAATTTATACCCCAAATAATTTGAGGCAAAAAAGCCGATCAGTGTTATCAGAACCAAAGTGATGGCAGAACCCAGGCCGGGAATGGGAAGATGGAAAAGACTGTCAAACTTCCCGATGACCATGACGATAATGATAACAGTTAATGCGGCCGGGACAAAAACCAAAAGGCCTTTAAGAAAATAACCCAGTAAACGTTTCACCCTATTCCCTCCCCTTAATGTGTTGTCTTTATCCGTATTATTTCCGGTCTGTTTCTTCAAGAAAATCTTTCGAAAAAAAGGTATGTGCTAAAAAGATTTTACTGAATTCAATCATAACTGATCATGTAAAAATCACCTGACAATTTATGGATCCGAACAAATTCATTATTCCAACTATCACGTATATAAGGAAAATAAAGATAATATGATTAGTATTGTTTCCTTAGAGACGTTTTGGGCGAATCTTTCCACCTGACAACCATTGACTTGAGAAAAGCGCGAGAAGCCTTTGTGCATTCCTGAAAACATGCCTGTCATCGATTGGCGGGAGACGCCTCTGAAGCGAGGTGTACATAAGGCGCTGATCGTGGATGAGTACGGCGCTTTCCAAGGTATTGCAACGCCGTATGACATCTCCAATTCATGGGGATTCATGGGTTTACACATTTGCCTGACGCAGTGCGGGCTGTTCAAAGAAATGATGGTCACTGGCTATGGGATGGTGGATTGGCCATCGGCGAGCGAAGAAGACCCGTTGCTCTCAAATCCATTATTGAAAAAGAGGAAGGGCTGTTAAATACTCTGGGAGTAACTGATCAGATCGATGGGTCCGAGCTTGGCTTTGAGGTTGTTGATATGGACGGACGACGTGTGGATAAAGTTCTTGTCCATATTTTGTCAAATTTATAAGGCAATAAAAAAGGCAAGTATCGCTACTTGCCTTTTTTATTATGATATCGGTGATGCCGGGAAACCGGCTGTCAATTTTAGGCTTTTTCCGTCGTCGCTTTCGTCTTGCCCTTGGTTTTTGCTTCACCCTTGACCTTGACCTCAGCCTGATCCTTGACGAATTCGATTATGGACACGGGGGCGTTGTCTCCTTCCCGGAATCCCAATTTGATAATCCGGGTATAACCGCCCTTGCGTTCTCGATAACGCTCCGCATACTCGGAGAAAACCTTCTCCACGACGTCCCGCTCCCGTATCACAGCCAGGGCCTGACGCCGGGCATGCAGTTCCCCTCTTTTGCCGAGGGTAATCATCTTTTCCGCCAGCCGTCTTAATTCCTTCGCTTTGGAATCCGTCGTCGTGATCTTTTCATACTTCAACAGGGACGTGACCATGTTCTTCAACATGGCCTCCCGGTGAGCGGTAGGGCGGCCAAATTTCTTTTTCTGGTATCCGTGACGCATGAAGAACTTCCTTTCTCAGATTTCCGTAATAATATTTGTGGTTCCGTTCCCTGACCTAATCCGCATCTTCGCGTTTCGGCTGGTTCCAGGGTGGAAAATCAAGTTTCATTCCAAAACCAAGGCCCATCTCCGCAAGGATTTCCTTGATTTCATTCAGGGATTTGCGGCCGAAGTTCTTGGTTTTCAGCATCTCCGGCTCGGTCTTCTGCACCAGTTCTCCGATGAGGCGGATGCCGGCATTCTTCAGGCAATTCGCCGACCGTACGGACAACTCGAGATCGTCGAACGGCCGCAGGAGATACTCGTTCACATCCTGTTTCTCTTCGACTTCCTCTTCCTGGACCTCGCTTTCCCCCTCGTCGAAGTTGATGAATATCTCCAACTGGTCCTTCAGGATTTTTGCGGCATAGGCAATGGCGTCTTCCGGCAGGATACTGCCGTCGGTCCATACCTCGAGAATCAATTTATCATAATCAGCAACCTGGCCGACACGGGCATAGGTCACCGTATATTTGACCTTTTTGATGGGCGAGTAGATGGCGTCAATATTGATGGTGCCTTCGGACTGATCCGGATCCCGTTCCTTCTTCGCCGGAATGTAGCCCCGGCCAACCCGGACAACGAGTTCCGCTTTCATCGTGGCGCCTTCGGACAGGGTCGCAATGTAGTGATCCGGATTGAGCACTTCCACCGTACCGTCTGTGATGATGTCGCCGGCCCGGATAACCTTGTCGCCGGAGGCATCGATATGGACCGTTTTGGGGCCATCCTGATGCATTTTTAGGCGAATCCCCTTGAGATTCAGGACAATGTCCGTCACATCTTCCTTGACGCCGGGCACCGTCGAAAACTCGTGAAGCACGCCGTCGATTTTAACGGAGACAATCGCGGCCCCGCTGATGGATGACAAAAGAACCCTTCTTAAGGCATTGCCAAGCGTCGTACCGAAACCCCGCTCCAACGGCTGGATCGTGAATTCACCATACGACGCCGTATGGTTGGTCTCATCGACTTCAATCCGCTTGGGTCTGATCAAATTATACCAGTTTTTTAGCATGGTTTACTTCCTCTGCCCTTTGGGTTTTCAAGATTTGTTATTCCGCATTCAATTGTTTTTACTTGGAATAGAGTTCTACGATCAGCTGCTCCTGAACCGGCATGGTCAATTCTTCGCGCACCGGCAACATCTTCACCGTTCCCTTAAAGTTCTCTTTATCCAATTCCAACCACTGAGGAACACCCCTGCGGGCAACAGTACTTACCGCTTCCGAGATCCGGGCGATCGTTCTGCTGTTTTCTTTAACTGCAATTTCATCGCCGATTTTTAAGAGATAAGACGGAATGTTCACCCTTTTACCGTTCACGAGGAAATGGTTGTGACGCACCAGCTGACGTGCTTCCGTCCGGGAGTTGGCAAACCCCATTCTGAACACCATGTTATCCAGCCTTCTCTCCAAAAGTAAGAGCAGATTCGTGCCGGTAATGCCCTTTTGCCGGTCGGCTTTCTCAAAATAACCGGCAAACTGTTTCTCCAGGATTGTGTACATTCGCTTGAGCTTCTGCTTTTCCCGCAACTGCAGACCATAGTCGGAATACTGCTTCTTTCTGCCCTGACCGTGCTCTCCCGGCGCATACCCTCTGCGCTCGAATGCACACTTTTCGCCGAAACAACGATCTCCTTTGAGAAATAGTTTCAAGCCTTCCCTACGACACAACCTGCATACAGACTCGCAATACCTTGCCAAGACCGCCTCCCTGTTATCTTCTTAAATATAACCTATTAATATTTATAATTAACTTAAATAAGATCAAACTCTTCTCCGCTTCGGTGGACGGCAACCATTATGGGGAATGGGTGTTACGTCCCGGATGAGACTGATCGTCAAACCCGCCAACTGTAAAGACCTTAGTGCAGATTCCCTTCCGGAACCGGGTCCTTTAACATAAACCTGAACGCGGCGCACACCGTGTTCCTTGGCTTTCTTGACCGCATCTTCCGCCGCCATCTGCGCCGCGAAAGGGGTGCTTTTCCGGGAACCCTTGAATCCCTGCATTCCCGCCGACGCCCAGGAAATGACGTTGCCCGTCATATCGGTGATCGTCACGATCGTATTGTTGAATGTCGACTGAATATGGGCAATTCCTTCCGGAATATTTTTCTTCTCTTTTTTCTTACCCGTTTTCCTTACCGGCTTAGCCATGCTGCCTCCAGATTAATCTTCTTGATTCGGTTCTATTATTTTTTCTTACCGGCAATGGCCCTTCTGGGACCTTTTCTTGTCCGGGCGTTCGTCCTGGTCCGCTGTCCTCTCGCCGGCAGGCCTTTTCGATGACGCAGGCCGCGATAAGTACCTATATCCATTAACCTTTTGATGGACATGGACACGTCCCGCCGGAGATCGCCTTCCACCTTATGTTCCTTGTCAATAATGCTTCGGATGGAACTTACTTCGGAATCCGCAAGGTTGTCCGTCTTGGTATTGTAATTGATACCCGCCTTATCAAGTATCTCCCTCGCCGTCGATCGTCCGATGCCGTAGATATAGGTCAACGCAATTTCCATACTTTTGTTCTTTGGTAAATCAACTCCTGCAATTCTTGCCACCTGACAACCTCCTCGTTATTCCGGCAAATTAACCCTGGCGCTGCTTATGCTTTGGATTCTCACAGACGACGCGCAAAACACCATGTCTTTTCACGATGATGCACTTATCACATATTCTCTTTACCGATGATCTTACTTTCACGATCCCACTCCCTTTTTTAAGGTCAAAACGCTTTTTCTGCCTGTTATCTGAATACTATGCCAGCCGTCCCTCATTTGGAACGATAAGTAATTCTTCCTCTGGTTAAGTCATAAGGCGAGAGTTCTACCGTGACCTTGTCACCGGGGAGAATCTTTATGAAATGCATACGCATTTTCCCCGAGATATGAGCGAGCACTTTATGGCCGTTTTCCAGTTCCACCCGGAACATGGCGTTCGGCAGCGGCTCAATCACTCTGCCATCGACTTCTATTGCTTCTTCTTTTGCCATCCTCTTTCCGCTTTACTTTAACGTTGTCTTACTGCAGCCGGCTGAGAATGTCGGGCCCTTTTTCCGTAATGGCCACAGTATGTTCAAAATGCGCCGACAACCGCCCATCCTCCGTAACCACCGTCCAGCCATCCTGCAGAAGCTTTACCCTGTACGTTCCCTGGTTGACCATGGGTTCAATGGCCAGCACCATACCCGCTTTCAACTCCAGACCGCGTCCTTTTGTGCCATAATTCGGAACCTGGGGTTCTTCGTGGAGATGGCGTCCAATCCCATGACCGACATAATCCCGTACAACCGAATAACCCGCGGCTTCCACGTTTTCCTGACAAGCGGCGGAGATATCTCCCAATCTGTTTCCCGGCACGGCTTGTCTGATAGCATGATAAAGAGCATCTTCGGTGCAGCGCATCAACCTCGTTGCTTCATCGGACACCTTGCCGATAGGAACCGTGATCGCGGCATCCCCGTAATAGCCGTCGTGGCAAACTCCAAAATCCATGCTCAGGATATCGCCGGCAACCAGCACGTGTTCCGACGGCATCCCGTGAACCACGACGCAATTAACAGAGGCGCATAACGAAAAAGGATAGCCATGATACCCTTTAAACGCCGGCTTGGCCTTTTTCCTCCTGGCCAGTTCTTCCGAGTAAAGATCCAGTTCTTTCGTTGTAATCCCGGGTTTGACGATCCCCCTCAACTCCTGGAGAATCTCGGCAACGATGATATTACTGACCCTGATTTTTTCAATCTCTTCCGGCCGCTTCAGCGTTACCATCGAACGCGACCTCTTTCAATATTCCCTGTCAAATCAACGCCTTCTCGAGGCAATACGTCCCTTCTTCATGAACCCTTCGTACTGTCTGGTCAGAAGATGGGTTTCAATCTGCCCGGCTGTATCGAGGGCTACGCCGACCACAATTAAAAGAGCCGTGCCGCCGAAATAAAAGGGCACATTGAAATAGCTGATCAAAATGCTGGGCAGAACACAAACAGCAGACACATAGATCGCCCCGCTGAAAGTCAGCCTCGTCAGCACTTCGTCGATATAATCCGCTGTCTTCTTTCCGGGCCTGATCCCCGGCACAAAGCCGCCGTATTTCTTCAAATTCTCTGCAACATCTACCGGGTTGTAGGTCACTGCCGTATAAAAGTAGCAGAAGAAAACAATAAATGCCACGTACAGCAGTTCATAGACCACCCGCCCCGGCACCAGAGAGTCCGCGACCATCTTCATCCAGGGATGGGGGATGAAATTCGCAATCGTTGCCGGAAACATGATGATCGATGACGCAAAAATCGGCGGAATGACGCCCGACGTATTGATCTTCAGAGGCAGATGCGTCGACTGGCCGCCGTACATCTTCCGGCCGACGACCCGTTTCGCATACTGGACGGGAATCCTCCTTTGCCCCGTTTCCATAAATACGATGAATCCGACGACACCGACCATCATCACCACCAGGAAGAGGATGACAAAAATCCCCATCTCACCCATCGACTGAAGACGTATAGTATTCACAATCGCTTCGGGAAGACCGCATACGATACCGGCAAAAATGATCAGCGATATGCCGTTGCCAATTCCGCGTTCCGTGATCTGCTCACCCAGCCACATGATGAAAGCCGTACCGGCCGTCAGGGTAAGCA
>CAZTYA010000082.1:0-7558 GCA_964617255.1 uncultured Syntrophales bacterium | reverse complement strand
CCTTCGGACTTTTCATGCGCAATTACCCCCATGAGATGTTGTATTCATACCGGTTGCCTTCAATTCCGCTACAGTGTCGGCCTTGCCATGGGTCTGCAGTGATGGGGCCACTGCATGATCTGAGTGAGAGCGACAGGTAATGTTTTGAATGCAACTACGTATAAATCAGATGCTAAAAGGAACTTTGTTCAGACTGCCAAAAACTTTTTCAGACAACTCAAAAAACTTTTTCAGCACAACCCGTTAGAGGTGGATAATTTACGTTTCCAAGTGAATGAGAACGCGAGCGGTTAGTAATGATGCGGGTTCACTATACCGTCTGGAAAAATCCGTGTCAAAGAGATTTTTCTGCGGCGATAAATTATTTTCTATGGACAGGGCGTGGCCGTTTGTAAGCGCACAGAAGTGCTGAACATTAAATGGATGAAACAGGAATGGAACCGACGGTGACGGGCCGTGATCCATCAGAGGACATGGACCCGATTGCGACCCCTGTTTTTCGCTTCATAAAGGGCCTGATCGGCCCGGGAAATGGTTTCTTCAATCTTTTCAGAGCCATGCATCTGGGAGGCGCCCAGGCTGACTGTGATCCGGATGGCATGGCCGCTTGCGGTTTTGATATCGGTTTGTTCCACGGCCGTCCGTATTCTTTCGGACAGCTCCGTTGCCTGGATCGCCGTTGTCTCCGGGGCCGCAATCAGAAATTCTTCTCCGCCGTAACGACACACGATATCATAGCTTCGGACCGACTGTCGCAAGACGTCCGCCAGGGCTTGCAGCACAAAGTCGCCGGTTACATGGCCATAGGTGTCGTTGATGCGCTTGAAATGGTCGATGTCGCACATGATGATCGATAAGGGGGAAGAACTCCGCAGGCAACGTGTCCTTTCGGTGTCGATCCGGGAAAAGGTCTCACGGCGGTTAAAAAGACCCGTCAGGGGGTCCTGGGTGGCCATTGTCACCAGCCTGTCTTCCGCCTTGCCGAGTTCCCGGATAAAAAAGCGGGCGACGACGTAGATGATAAACCCGGTCAGAACCATCACCCCCAGAACAAGGGCCGTGAGTACCAGCCGGCTGGTCTTCGTCCTGGCCACCATTTCCGAAGTTGAGATGGCAACGCTGATGCCGCCACGGACATCACCCCTCTGATAACCCTGTGCACCGTGGCATTTCAGGCAGGATGCCTCCGTGATCAGGGGGGCCATGTAACGAAACAGGACCTTACCCCGGTTCTCTTCAAAAATATGATTTTCCGGAATACCGCTCTGAAATGCCCGAAGGGACTTTTCCTCGAACGCATCGGGTCTGTTGTTTGGATTCAGCGGTTTGAGACTGGTGATATGAAATTTGAGGATTCCCCTTCTATCGGCCAGTTCGGAAATTTCCCGTGTGACCAGCGCCGGATTCTTGAGCACATAAAGTTGCCCCGTTTCATCACGGATCAGTGTTCTTACGCCCGGTATTTTCTCCAGATAAGGGTTGACCTTGACACCCGGGGTCATGCGCACATAAACGCCGCCGTGGCTGGCCATCCAGAGGCGGGTCATCACAATGGCATGGAAAAAAGAACGTCCCTGGCGGACCAGCTGGTCCCGGAACAGGGTGTCCACGTACATATGAAAGCCCCAGAACACCGCCAGAATAATAAGGCAGTTGAGCAGGAGGATGAATTTAAGGTATTTTTGAACGAATCGACGCAGGGGCAGGTGGTTGATACCGGACTTTTTTCGCGTCGCTTCTTCTGTCATGCACGCTCGGTCCTGTTGGTTGTCGCGTCGCGACTTCTTCATCGTTTACGGAAAAAGAGACGCGGATGAACACAGTCCTTCTCAATGGGACTTCTTAAGACGCCGCTCCGCAGCGGGCTGTAAATTGGTTAAGTCTTGGCCAACCGTTCGACAGCGCTTCGGAACTTCGCAAGCATCACCTGTCGTTCGTCATCCGTCACGTAGGGTACGGCGGTGAAATAATTATGGCCCGCAATCTCCATTCCACAAAACTGGAAAATGCCGATGTCGGTCAGGTTGTGCATACTCTGGAAGACACCGTATTCGCTGTTGGTTTCCTGGTCGGCGCCCGTTGTGTTGAAGATGTATACTTTTTTACCCGTCAGAAGTCCCTGGGGGCCGTTTTCATCGACGGTATAGGCAAAGCCGAAAGAAAGGACTCGATCAATATAACCTTTCACAATGGCGGGCATGCTTGACCACCAGACCGGATAGACGAAGATAAGCGCATCAGCCCAGCAGATCAGATCCTGTTCGACCCGGATGTCCGGCGGCGGGGTTCCTTTTTCCAGGGCTTCCACATCGGCGCCGGTCAATACCGGATTGAAATGGAGGGCATGGAGATCGCGCACCTCGATTTTATGTTCCAAACCCAGGGTAGCAGTCAGGATATCCAGCAGGGCATGGTTGAAGCTGTTCGGATTGTAGTGCCCGTAAATGATGAGATAATTCAAAGAGAGACTCCTTTCCTCATTATCTTTTTCCGGCGTACGAGCCTCAGAACCGATGACCAACGTGCCCGGTCAAATCAGTTCAGACTCTGCTTCGCTTTTGGGGATTTATTTCGCCCTTCTTCGACTTTTTTCAAAATGTCTTCGAGGATACTGCCCCGTTCAATGGGATAGAAGTTGTTCGACATGTGATAAAGAATGTTGCCGTCTTTATCGTATCCCGCGAATTCGGGATGGGTGAACATGTGCTGGTCGCACTCCAAAACAAAGATGTTGATTTCGTAGCTGAGCGCATCCGCCAGACGGGTTAACTCCAGGGGTGATATATCCATGAAATTGAGCCGTTCCTTTTTGCCCATCTCTGTAAATACGGTTTTGATCGAGACGCTGACCCTTTTCTGGTCAAGGATCATGAAATTCTGATCATAATAATAAGTGCCGTAATTGTCGTTGCGGGCCTCTACCCAATCATATTTTCCCAGTTGTTCCAGCATGGAAGATCTCCTTTTGGTTGATGGCGCGGCATTTGATGCGAATGCGGGCGGCTTTTTTACCCCATGTGATAGGGGAAAAGACGCGTTTGTGACTTCTATTATATCTTCCTGGGGCTGTCAAGAATTATGCCGGACATCGCCTCGGTAGTTGGAAAAGGGGCGGGCTGTTCAAGAAAGCATAAATAAATTCATGGAGATGAAGCATTCCGGGTCATCAGTGCATGGATAAAGTGATATAAAGATGCTCAAGCATACTGGTTGATCCCGACCGTTTCCGTGAGGTACGTATCGGCCAGTTCCAGCATGGCGCTGATTTTGTAAGGTTTCGAAAGGCAGGGACAGCCATACTTGAGGACTTCTTCCTGAACATCTCGCTTTAGATTCCTCAACCCTCAAAAGCCGCTTTTATAAATGACCTTGATCCGGCGGACAGTCCGGCGAATTTTTCTAATCAATTCAATCCCGCTGAGTTCCGGCATGACCACATCCGTAAAGACAAGATCAGGGTGAAGCGCCAGAAAAGCCTGGTATCCCTTGGCGCCGTCAATGGCAATCCGGACAGTGATACAGTCGCTTGCTGTCTATGATGTGAATTGGATATAAAGGGTGAAAATTGTGACGATATGACCGGATTAAATTCCAGTCGGGAAGAAGGTAAGAAGTAAAAGCGCCTATTTCCGAGGGACGGTCTTTCCCTGGAGGCGTCGCGCCCCTTTTTACGAAAATTAAAAACATGGAGATTATCGTGTGAGGCAGGCGATGATTTCGATATGGGCCGTTTGGGGGAACATGTCCAATGGCTGGATGTATTCCAGATGATAGCCGCAGGCGATGAGGGGTTGGATGTCCCGGGCCTGAGTGGTGGGATTGCAGGAAACATAGACGATTCTTTTTGGGCCCAGTCGCAGAATATTTTCCAGGAGATCCTTCCCGCAGCCGATCCGGGGCGGGTCCAAAACCAGCACATCCACCCGCACCGGGGGATTGAAAAAAACACGCCTTGCGACCTCGGCGACATCTCCTTTATGAAAGAACAGGTTCTGTAAGCCGTTATTTTCCGCGTTTTTCCTGGCGGCTTGAACGGCCCGGTCATCCCCTTCAATACCGTGTACCGTTTTGGCCAAAGGGGCGAGAAAAAGACTGAACAGCCCGCAACCGCAAAAGCCGTCAACAACCGTTTCGGAACCGGATAGGTCGGCGGCTGTGATGACCCGATCAACCATTGTGTCAATAAGATACTTATTTGCTTGGAAAAATCCATCGCGGTGAACCGTCAGCGTTCGGTTTTTTATGGTTCGAGTGAGCCATGTTGCCCTTAAACGTTCCGTGTTCGTTCCCCCCAATGGGCCTTCTTTGTCGGCCGACCAGAGGGTGACCCGGTCCTTGCAGGGAATCCATGATCCGTGCAAGCGTTTTTTCCGCAAATCCTGATAAAGCTGATTAATACTTTCATCAACAATTTTGCATTGTTCGATTTCGACAATCCGGTTGCTGGCGCCCGACATGAGACCCAGCGCGGGCGCTTTGCCTTTCTGAAGCCTGTGATGAAAATCGGCTTTCAAACGATAGTGATAAGGTTCGGGCGATGCAATGACCGGTCGGATGGGCGGCGACGGCATTTTCCCGATCCTTTCAAATGCGTCCCGGACCTGTGTTTCTTTAATCAGAAGCTGGTGGGCATATGCGATATGCTGATAGCAGCAGCCGCCGCACCGGGTGTAATCCTGACAGGGGGGGTGGGTGCGGTGGGGTGACGGCTGGAGGATATCCTGCAAACAACCTTTTGCATAACGTTTCCGGCATTCCAGGATTTCGACGCGGACCACATCCCCATCAACGGTATAGGGAACAAACACAACCAGGTTGCCCCAGCGGCCGATTCCCTCGCCGCCGAAAGCGACCTGTTCCATGGTCAGTTCTACAACATCTCCCGCTTTTACGGACATGACCCAAATAGCTTTCCTGCCGGGGGTATCTTTCCCCCGAGCTTGGGGTTCCGGCATTTCTCTTTACAAACCCGTTGAATCTTGATAACTATCCGCTGCATATAAGGGGCTTTCGGTTTCCATCCCAGATTTTGTCGCATTTATATACATCACTTCCATTTTACGGAGAAGCCGAAATGCACCGCAAAAGGGATTAACTTGAACGATAAAAATATTTCGAGATTCTCCTATCGGGATAAGGAGATTATCCTGGTGGGAACAGCCCATGTTTCCCGCGAAAGCGCCGAGCTGGTCGAACAGACGATCCGCGAGGCAAATCCCGACACAATTTGTGTGGAGCTGTGCCAGGATCGGCTGGAGGCGATTCGCCAGCAGGATCGCTGGCATGATATGGATATCATGAAAGTCATCCGGGACAAGAGGACCTCTCTGCTTTTGGCCCAGTTGCTCATGGTTTCGTTTCAGCGCAAAATGGCTCAGAAGTTTCATATCCAGCCGGGTGAGGAAATGCGCCGCGCGGTGCGTCTCGCGGAGGAAACGGGGGCGCGTCTTGTGCTTGCGGACCGGTCAATCCGGGTGACCCTCCTGCGCGCTTGGCGCAAGATGGGTTTCTGGAGCAAATTGAGGGTACTCCCTGAGATGATCCTGTCTTTATTTGTTGCCGATGACATTACGGAAGAGGATATCGAAAAACTGAAGGAACAGGATGTACTCGAAATTGCCTTAAAATCGCTGGGAGAGAAATTACCTGCGTTAAAGACCACCCTGATAGATGAAAGGGATCAGTTTCTGGCGCGGATGATCGGCGAAGCCGAGGGGAAGAAAATTGTCGCCGTGGTCGGTGCGGGCCATGTGCCGGGCATACGCCTGAATATGGGGCAGGAGATTGATCTGGATCTGTTGAATCGGATTCCCGCACAGGGGTTTTTCGGCCGGGCCGCCGGGTGGATTTTTTCGTTGGCGATCATCTGTTTGTTTCTGGCCGGTTTTTACTTCTCGGGTAGTCAGTCGAGCATCAACATGATCCTGTCCTGGTCGGTGATCACAGCAAGTTGCGCCGCCTTGGGAGCGCTCATCATGCTGTCCCATCCCTTGACGATCCTCGCGTCCGCCGTTTCGGCGCCGGTTGCGACTTTGCATCCGCTCATTGCGACAGGATGGGTCGCCGGTCTCATCGAAGCTTCGATCCGCAAGCCCCAGGTTAAGGATTTTCTGAACCTGACGGAAGACATTACCAGTTTTCGCGGTTTTTTCCGCAATAAGATCACGCGGATATTGATCCTCATCGCCTTTGTCAATCTGACGACGTCGTTGGGCACCTTTGTGGCCATTCCGGTTATGATGCGATTTCTCCAATTCTGAAGGGAGTTTAAAGTTCGATGGGAACAGGCGGTATTCTATGTCCCCGTTGCCGAAAATTCATCAGTGCTGATGAAGCCGAATGTCCCTATTGCGGGCTGCGGCGCCCGGGTACCCTGAATCTGCTGCAAAGCGGCTTGTCTTTTCTTTTCCTGGCGGACCCGGTCAAGGTCATCATATCCGTCAATGCGGTCCTGTTTATCCTGTCCCTGCTCATTAACCCGACATCCCGGGGCCTGAACCTTAACCCGATGACCATGCTGTCGCCCTCCGATTATAGCCTGATGATTATGGGTGCGACGGGAACCATGCCGATAAACGGCTTCGGCAACTGGTGGAGCCTGGTGTCTGCCTCTTATCTTCACGGAGGGATTCTGCATATTTTCTTCAATATGATCGCCCTGATGCAACTGGGGCCGTTTGTGCTCTCGGCCTACGGCCTCTGTCGCTTCATCATTCTCTATGCAGTAACCGGCGTGGCCGGCTTCCTGTTATCCTACCTCATGAACGTGAGTCTGACCATCGGCGCTTCGGCCAGTATCTGTGGGCTTATCGGCGCGATCCTTTATTACGGCAAAAGCCGGGGTGGTTTCTTTGGCGATCTTATTTACCGGCAGGCCATGGGATGGACGGTCGGACTTGTGCTTTTGGGTCTGTTGATTCCGGGGATTAACAATTGGGCTCATGGCGGAGGGCTTCTTTCCGGTTTACTGGTTGGATACCTGGGCGGTTATGAGGAAAGAAGAACAGAAAACAGCCTTCACCGCGCCCTCGCCTTCTTTTCGTTCATCGTAACGGTTCTGATTCTGGCCTGGGTTCTGGTGCGGGCATTCTATGTTCTTCTCTTTGGTTAACAATTGTTTATCTCATTAAAATTCAAAGGGATTGCGTCTTTTCAGTGGTTGACACCCCGATCAAATGCCGGCGGATTCATTGACTTTAAATGGATGACATTATAAAGTAACGCAGGTTTTAAATATTTTTGGAGTCTTTTTCATGTCCCTGTCCAAAACACTGATTCAGAATAAAAAGGTTTTTCTCGCCTACAATCAATTCCGTAAGGATATCTTTCAGCATCTGGCGCCCAAGGAAAGCGAAGTGATTCTCTTCCTGCTCCCCTGGCTGCTCAGCATCAATCATCCCGATTTTCCAGGATATGTTCCCGATTTAGATAAGCCCTTCCGGGTTTTTGATATTGAACAGAGTAAGGAGATCAAGAAGAAGGAGTCCGCCTTCAAGAAGCAGTTCAAGTGCTACGACCAAGGATCGCTGCTCAAATATTCAACCGAATATTGTGATAT
>CAZTYA010000081.1:0-7710 GCA_964617255.1 uncultured Syntrophales bacterium | reverse complement strand
CACGCCTAAGCGATGTGGATCACATCACCGTCAACCAGGTGCTTCGCCTCCCCGGCGCTAAAACGTCTTCAGAAGAAGCCGGCGACAGTTTTCTGACTGAAGGCGGCAACGACCCCGTCATTGATCCGGACAAGCCGATTATCATTTCCGAAGCCCTAAAACGCAACCTATTGCTGGCAGGTGATATTCTGAATCGTTTTAAAGCGACCCTCGTCACGGATGGTCAGTATTATGTGCCATTGGCCGAATCCGGCCAGATCACCGTTGATTGTGCATCCATCCCCCTCGTTGAATTCGACGACGGCAGTATCGTTTTTATCGAGTTGAAAAGCCGACTGCCGGAGCGAGTCAAAAAAATGATCCGGGAACACTGGTCGAATTATCGCTTCACCACCGCCCATGAAAAGGATACGCTGATTTCGATTCTGCAGAAAGTCGTTAATCAGTCGGGTTCCTACCGGATGAAACAGGGGGGAAGATATGTGGTCGGTGAGCGACTGACGGTACAGATTACGCCGGGATGGACGATCCAGCAAACCATGGATACCGGCAGTGCCAATCCGGTTCTGCGTCATGGTTTGGTATTCTACAAAAATGCTTCCCAGTCACTGCCCGCATATCTTACGAAAAACCTGGCCGGCCGCGGCGTTGCTTTAACCGAAGTTGCACTCGATTCCGGAATTATCCGGGACAAACAGGACGATCCTCCTCCTGTGGCGGCGCCGAATCTCTCGGGTGCCTCCAAGATCGATCTGATTCATAACCTGCTGGTCTTATTGGGTCAGGATGCCGCCAAGGATGTGGAAGTCAATCTTTACGACAAAGCAAAGGGCGGGTTCAACTTGACCATGCGGGCCGACATCGTCCTGAAAAAAGACAACAGGCAGATCATTATTACCTTCCGCAAACCCCCCATGGAATTTACGGACATGCTGAAAAAAGACGGAAGTGAAATTCTGACCTTAAACGACGAGGACGCCAAGATAAAGCTCGTCACCAAGATACTCAACTATTTGAATGTATCCCATACCTTTAATTATTTTCGTCTGACGGTGAATCACGCTCAGAATCCCGAAAACCCGTTTATCTCGGCCATATTTCCCGCCCTCCAGATTTATCAGGCGGACAATTTCCTCTATTATCTTGTTGACTATCCCTTCGATCCCGACTTTTTCACCTATTTCAAACGCCTAAAGGAGGTTAGTATTATTCAATATTGAAAGCCATTGCACTTTTTTCCGGCGGGTTGGACAGCATTATCGCCGTTAAACTGGTCCAACGCCAGGGTATCACGGTTCAGGGGGTTACTTACGAAACCCCTTTTTTTAATGCCCGCAAAGCCCTCGCCGCCGCGGCGAAAATTGATTTACCGCTGCATGTCCTTGACATCACAGAAGACCATTTAATCATGTTACGGGCACCCAAATACGGCTATGGGAAGAATTTCAACCCCTGCATCGACTGCCACGCCATGATGTTACGCAAAACGGGAAATCTTCTCACGGAATGGAACGCCGATTTCATCATCACCGGAGAGGTTCTCGGTCAGCGTCCCATGTCGCAGACACGCCAGTCCCTTTATGTCGTCGCCAAGTATTCGGGTTATCCGGATCTGATTGTCCGGCCGTTGAGCGCCAAACTTTTACCCATAACCCGTGTTGAACGCGAAGGGATGATCGATCGTGATAAACTTCTCGATATCCAGGGCAGAAGCCGGCGGCGTCAAATCGAAGCAGCGTCCGCACTCGGCATCAGCGACTATTCCACTCCGGCGGGGGGGTGTCTCTTGACGGATCCCATGTTCAGTAAACGCCTGAAGGATTTATTCGACCACGGTGATTTTGAAATCCCGTCGATCCACCTGCTGAAAGCGGGCCGCCATTTCAGGATCGGCCCCCAAACCAAAGTGATCGTCGGACGGAATCTACACGACAACAACTTAATTGAAAAATATACCCTGGAGCGTGACCTTGTCATCCGGACGACCGATTACCCGGGACCCACAACGCTTGTACCCGGCGGGTGCGATGAGGCGGACATGCACCTGGCCGCCTCCTTATGTGTTCTTTTCAGCGACGCGCCAAAGGATGAGCGGGTCAAACTGATCTGCACACGTTTCGGTGACGTCCGGACCATTGAAACCGTCGCCGCCGATAAAGCACAGGCCGCCCAGTGGATCATCTGAATGGTTTTAAGCCGGCAAATGCTCTTTTCGCAACAGATCCTCGACTGTTTTAACCGGATTGAATGTAATCATCGGAACTTCGATAAAGATCGTAATCCAGTGGGCCATGGCGCCGTTCCACAAACCGGGCAATTCCAAGGCCTTCAATGAACGCCCCTTTTCCGATTTGACGGAAATGCAAACGGCATTCTGATCGGCATAGCGGAACAGGTCGAACTTTCTGCCCCGGAAATCCTTGATACTGCAAACCAGGTCCACGGGATTGAAGTGCGTCGAAGCGGACCAGTGCCTGAGCTGTTCCGCATCCTGCGCATCGATCTGGAACTGCTCGATGATCTGCCGGGAGGTTTGCCCTTGCTCATCTGCCACCCAAAACGGCCCGCCGCCGGGTTCGCCTGTGTTTTTGACCATGCCGCAGATCCGGATGGGACGATTTAGGAGATTAAAAAGAATTTCTTTCTGTTCCTGAGGGGACCGGTCACTGAAATGCACCGGAAGCGAAAGCTGCAGGCTTTTACCGCAATAATCGCGGATTCCTTCAATCGTCTTTACCGCAATGTCCGGGTCCGAAAGGACATCCAGATAGTTGAATATCTGCTTTTGTAATGTCAGGAGATAGCCCGCCAGCGCTTTCTTGTAGGGGATCGCCTCCGGGAGCAGGCGATCGTGGGATACATTGTCGATGTTTTTGATAAAAACCAGGTCCGCATCCAGATCATTCAAATTATAAAGAAGCGCGCCGTGGCCGGCCGGCCGGAAAACCAGCCTGCCCTGATCATTGCGAAAAGGTCGGTTTTCCAAGTCAACGGCAAGGGTGTTCGTCGACGGCTTCTGGATCGAAAAATCAACCTGAAAGCGGGTTCGGTATTGCTGCTGATACCCGTCGATCACGCGTCCAACATGCCCGGCAACGGCTTTTTGAAATTCCTCCGAGACGGTAAAATGCAGACGGCAGATGTCACCGCGTGAACGCGCATAACCGGCGGCCTCGACAAAATGTTCCTCCAGAGCCGTTCGGCTTTTATCGGCATACTGATGAAAGATCAGGAGCGCCTTAGGCAGATTCCCGTAATTCAACCCGTCTTTTCCGAGTATGAAGGCCATGATCTCCTTCAGCTTTCCCTGCCTCAGATATTCATCCAGGTCGATCTTGCCGGCCCTGAGTGTTTGCTCCAGATTTGTCCTGAAGGCATACGCATGGATCGTTTCCGCAAAACGGTGCAGGGCCTGCTCGACTTCCGGAGATAAATCTCGGCGCTCCAGCAGTCCGAACCAATCCTTGAACATTCTCGTTGCGGCGCCGGAAGCGGGAACAAATTTGAGAATTTGCAGCTCCAGAGCGGTGGCGTCATAATACGCCATGAGGGCCTGTTTCATTTCCTCTGTCAGACAAACGATCCCGTCGCCGGGACGGCAGGGTTTTAAAAGTCTGACAGGCGTGGTGCCCTGTCTGAACTTTTCAAGTTGTGACAAGATCTGGTCTGGGGTCAATCCCTCATCCTCAATTTGCCGTACATCCTCCGGCGTCAGTCCCCTTTCGTTCATTTCAATCCTTCCTGTCGTGTGGATTCGGTTCCAACCTTCACACACAAATTAAACGTTAAATCGAAAAGTGATAATATCGCCGTCTTTCACGAGATAGTCCTTCCCCTCCAGGCGAACCTTCCCGGAGGCCTTGGCCTGGTTCATGGAGCCGCCGCATTGCATGAAGTCTTCATAGCTGATCACTTCGGCCTTAATGAAGCCGCGTTCAAAATCCTTGTGGATCACGCCGGCCGCCTGAGGGGCCTTGGCACCCTGCGGCACCACCCAGGCCTTGACCTCATCCTCGCCCACGGTGAAATAGGAAATGCAACCCAGCAGGAGAAAGGATTGCCGGATAATCTTCTGATAAGCGGGTTCTGTTATGCTCAGAGAGGCCATAAATTCCCTCTGCTCAGCATCGCTCAATCCCATGATCTCCATTTCCACCTGGCAGGAAATACCGATCACGGAAGCATCCGGGGGCAGGTTTTCCTGAACGGCATTCATGTCGGGAAGGTTTTCTTCCCCCACATTGATGACAACCAACTCGGGACGAATGGTCCAGAAGGCAAAACTTCTCAGGGATTTCATCTCTTCTTCCGTGAAGGACAATTCGCGGATCACCCTGCCCTGCTCGAGTTTTTCATGGATGCGCGGCATCAATTCCAACTGGAGAATTTCCAGGGGTTTCATGGATTTTTTCGGTACCTTCTGGATTCTCTCCATCCGGTTTTCCACCATGATCATATCGGCAAGAATCAGGTCGTCCGTCAGCTTCCGGTATTGTTCCGTTATTTCCTGAACATCGCCGGTGGTAAAACCGTCAATCATGTGAATAAATCCATCGGCGTTACCCATATTCTGCCTGATCGCATTCCAGGCCTTCTCCCCCGAGGCATTCACGTCGACAAAAGGAACCTTTGCCGGAGATATTTTCGCCGGTTGATAGATTTCAACGAGCTTTTCGAAACGTTGATCCGGGACAGACGCAATGCCGCGGACAAATTGGTCTCCATGCATGTCGCGGCTCTTGATGCCGGTCATGATTTCAAATAAGGTACTTTTTCCGCTTTGGGGTAAACCCAGAATGCCGATTTCCAATGGAAGACTCCTTATATCAAGATGACATGATTAATTTACTATAACTCAACGCATCTCTTGGTGAATGAATCTTTTCTATGCTGTCGTATCGATGCAGCAATGACTTAGTAACATATCTTTTAAAACCAAAAAATCATAATTCTTCTTCTCTCATTTCCGCAAATGAAAATCGCCATATCTTTATCAATCGGATTTACATCTTTTCAGATAAACCATATATTTTGAAAGCAGATTGTGCTAAAAAAATCGCACAAAATGCTGCCAATATAAAAAAGCGAGGTTGGGAACTGATGAGCGAGGATATATACCACAAATTAGGCAAACATCTGTCCGCTTTGGGCATGGGTTATCCGGACAAGGAAGAACTCATTGACATTCTGAAAGCCAATTTCACGGCCTTGGAAGCGGAGATTGCCCTCGGTATACCGACGGGTGTGATCCCCTTTGCCCCCGTTGCCGTCGATCTGATTGCGGAAAAGCTCAAAATGTCCCCGGAAAAAATCGCTCCCGTTCTGGATAACCTCGCCCAGCGCGGACTTTTATTTTCCGGCAAGCTGGCGGACGGCACGACGGGATACGCCCTGCACCAGTTCGGTCACGGTTTTCCCCAGACCTTTTTCTGGGGTGGAATCGATACCCCTCAGGCGAAATCGGCGGCTGAAATGCTGGTCCGGTACAGCAAGCTCCCGGATCTTGAAAGGGCCTACGGAGAAACGGCCTCAAAGGCGTTCCGTTTCCTCCCGGTGATACCTTCCCTGGACCCCGATTCGCATGCCGTCTTTCCTTTCGAAATGATGGAGGAAGTCGTTAAACGTGTCAGCCGCATCGCCCTGGTGCACTGTCCCTGCCGCGCCACCACAGAGTTGCTGGGAAGACGCCAATGCCGTCATCCCCTGGAAAGCTGCATCAAATACGATGACTTGGCGGAATATCTTCTCGACACCGGCATCGGTCGGGAGATCAGTAAGGATGAAGCCCTCCAGGTCATTCGCAGATCGGAGGAGGCGGGACTGGTTCATCTCGTGGATAACGCCCGGGAAGGAATCAAGCATACCTGCAATTGCTGCGGCTGCTGTTGCTGGTCGGTGGGCACAATCCGCCGACGGAAAATCCCCCGGGATGTGCTGATGGCCACCTATTTCATCAGGGACACCGATCTCAGTGAATGCACGGGCTGTGGACGCTGCGCCGAGATCTGTCCCGTAAAAGCCATCCGGATGGAAAACGATTTGCCGATAGTCGATCCGGAGTGGTGTATCGGCTGCGGTGTTTGTGCCGTCCCCTGCCCGACCGCTGCCGTCCGCCTGACCCGAAGGAGCGATGCTCTGCCCCCGAAAGATTTTCAGACGCTGCATCAGCAGATTCTCCGGGAAAGGAAAGGAGGCGGTGCATGAAGCGATTTCTCTTCTTATTCATTTCCATCTTCCTCTGTATTTCGACAATGCCTTCCTTCGGCATGGAACCGGCATCGATTACCGGTCTTTGGTTGAATCAGGAAAAAAGTGCTCAGGTTGAAATTTATGAATCGACTGGCCGTATTTACGGCAAAATTGTATCTCTCAAAGAACCCGTCTATCCGCCGGATGATCCTCTGGGAATGGCAGGGCGTCCGAAGATCGACCGCAACAATCCCGACCCTCTGAAGCGCAAACGCCCGCTTGTGGGACTGCTGATCCTCGATGCGTTCCGTCGGACGGGAGATCGGACCTGGGAAGACGGTTTCATTTACGATCCCAAAAACGGCAAGACTTACCGCTGCAAAATGACGCTGGACACACCAGACACCCTTTTCGTGAGGGGCTTTATCGGTTTTTCCCTTTTGGGAAGAACAACCACCTGGACCCGAGGGAAATGAGTCTGCCATCTTCCTTATTCGACTGTGATCACGAGACATGGCACAACAAAATGATTTTATCGCCTCAGCGCGTAGATAGGTCATACCGGGCACAGTGAATCCGCGAACCAAATACGCCATTCTCATCCTCCTGCTGGCGGCGAATTTGCTCAATTATATCGACAGACAGATTCTTTTTGCCGTCTTTCCCCTGATCAAGACCGATTTCCACCTATCGGACACACAACTCGGTTTTCTCGGCTCCGCCTTCATGCTTTCCTATATGTTTTTCGCGCCTATTTTAGGCTGGATCGGAGATCACATCCGGCATGTCCGCCTGGCTTCACTGGGTCTGGCTTTCTGGAGCATGGCCACGGCCCTGTCCGGAATCGCCTTCACTTATGGCACCCTGCTCTTCTCCCGTGCTTTGGTCGGAATCGGAGAAGCCAGTTTCGGTGTGGTTTCCCCGGGGATCCTGTCCGAGGTCTTCTCCCGTGAGGTCCGCGGCCGTGTTTTATCTTTTTTTTATCTGGCAATCCCTGTGGGGAGCGCTCTGGGCTATCTTTTGGGCGGGATCCTCGCTTTTCATTATGGCTGGCAGGCGGCTTTCCTCCTGGTGGCCTTGCCCGGCCTTTTCCTGGTTATCCCTATTTGGCGAATTCCCCTGACGACGCCGCATAACACAGCCGGTCATCCTGCTGTCAGCAGGTCCTTTTCATACGAACCCTACAGGGCGCTCTTACGGAACCGTTCCTATATTCTCAATGCGCTGGCCATGGCGGCCATGACCTTTGCCCTGGGAGGTATGGCCCAGTGGATACCGAGTTTCATCTACCGCTATCATCATCTCAACATTATGGCAGCCAATACGGTTTTCGGCGCCATCACCGTTGCCGCCGGCATCACCGGCACCTTACTGGGCGGCTGGCTGGGAGATGTCTTTCAGAAAAAAACAAAAAAAGGCTATCTCCTTGTTTCCGCCGCAGGTTTTTTCCTGAGCATTCCCTGTTGCATCTTTGCCATTCTGACCTCCCATTTCACCGCCTGTATGTTTGCCGTTTTTCTT